>CAZOWS010000372.1:0-9065 GCA_964583365.1 uncultured Actinomycetota bacterium | reverse complement strand
GCTGTCTCAACGAGGGACTCGGCGAAACTGTAGCACCTGTGAAGATGCAGGTCACCCGCGGTAAGACGGAAAGACCCCGTGAACCTTTACTGTACCCTGATATTGGATTTTGGTGTGTCATGTGTAGCATAGGTGGGAGCCATTGAAACCCCGGCGTTAGTTGGGGTGGAGGCGCCAGTGAAATACCACTCTTGATTTATTGAAATTCTAACTTTGTCCCGTGAATCCGGGCAAAGGACAGTGCCAGGCGGGCAGTTTGACTGGGGCGGTCTCCTCCTAAAGAGTAACGGAGGAGTCCCAAGGTTGGCTCAGCACGGTCGGCAATCGTGCATCGAGCGTAAAGGTAGAAGCCAGCTTAACTGTGAGACCTACAAGTCGAGCAGATACGAAAGTAGGGCTTAGTGATCCGGTGCTGCTGTATGGAAAGGGCATCGCTCATCGAACAAAAGGTACTCCGGGGATAACAGGCTGATCCCTTCCAAGAGTTCACATCGACGGAGGGGGTTGGCACCTCGATGTCGGCTCATCGCATCCTGGGGCTGGAGAAGGTCCCAAGGGTTTGGCTGTTCGCCAATTAAAGCGGTACGCGAGCTGGGTTTAGAACGTCGTGAGACAGTTCGGTCCCTATCTACCGTGGGCGTAGGATATTTGAGGAGAGCAGTCCCTAGTACGAGAGGACCGGGATTGACAGACCAATGGTGTACGAGTTGTTCCGCCAGGGGCATTGCTCGGTAGCTATGTCTGGAAAGGATAAGCGCTGAAGGCATCTAAGCGCCAAGCCTCCTCCGAGATAAGATATCCCAGATCTTAAGATCGTAAGGCCCCTCGTAGACTACGAGGTTGATAGGCCGGGTGTGTAAGCGCAGTAATGCGTTCAGCTTACCGGTACTAATAGGCCGAGGGCTTGACCATAATTTTTTCACTTGCCGAAAACAACACCAAATTGAGTTGTATTTTTGAAGTATAGATTTAAGTTTTCTGTTTTATTTTCCTGGTGACCATAGCGGAGGGGTCACACCCGTTCCCATTCCGAACACGGCCGTTAAGCCCTCTGGCGCCGATGGTACTAACCTGCGCGGTTGGGAGAGTAGGTAGTTGCCAGGATTAAATTAAAAGTACCTTGTCGTTTCTAACGAAATGACAAGGTACTTTTTTTTATGTAGAATGCGCCGTCATGAAAATTAAAACCAATCTTCCTCGTCGCGTGATTTGTATTGGGCTAGGTCCCATTGGGATCGAGACGTGCAAACTAATCGTAGAAACACCGCAATTAGCTTTGGCTGGTGTTGTGGATAAGGATGCGCAAAAGGTTGGAAAAGCGCTCGCGCAGTTTGTCCCGGGGGCCAAGCATTTGGGGCTGAAGGTGCAGTCGGACTTGGACTATGTCCTGCGCAAGATAAAACCTTCCATCGCTTTCTTAACCACCAGTTCTCAATTCCTTGCCGTGATACCCGACATCAAAACTGCGATCTTAGCGGGAACCGATATAGTTTCCAGTTGCGAAGAGATGGCTTTTCCCTGGTTGCGGCACAGCACGGAGGCCTATGCCTTGGATCAATTTATTAAGGAACAGAAAGGCAAGGCTGTCGGAACCGGTGTAAACCCTGGGTTCGTGATGGATTTTCTGCCTTCCGCGCTTGCGACCGTGTGCCAACGGGTGGACTCGATTCTTGTGCGTCGCATCGTGGACGTCAGTCAGCGGCGGCTGCAATTGCAGAAAAAAATGTGCGTGGGTTTGAATAAACAGGAATTCCAACAATTGCTGAGCCAAGGAAAAGTGGGACACGTGGGATTGAAAGAATCTCTAGCGCTGATCGCTAACGCGATGGGCTGGAAACTCGATGTTGCTGAGACCATTGCTCCGTTGTTGGCAAAGACCACGATGAGAACTCCGCATTTTAAGGTAATGCCGGGACAGGTGATAGGCATAGCGCAAACGGCGACCGGATCCGCGAAAGGAAAGCCGAAACTAGTTTTGGAATTAAGTATGTCGATCGGCGCTAAAAAACCGGCTGATGAAATTCATATTCAAGGTGTTCCGCCTGTACACATGACCATCGCGCCAGGAATCCAAGGGGATTTGGCAACTGCCGCGTGCCTCGTGCATGCGGCACTGCGCTTGGAGCGCTCGCGGTATGGCTTGTTGACCGTTACTGATTTATCCCTTCGGTAGAAGTTCCCATCCAGAGTACGTCAAAGACCAGTTGCACGGGTATGCTGGCAAGGATTGCAGCGATGGCTCCTCCGCCACCGCCCATGATCAGCGAAAAGAAAGCAGAGACGAACAAGGTCATACCAATGCCTTCTCCTTTGGATGTGCCGGCAAGGATCATCATGATGGCAATGACGACCATGGCTGGAAGACAAAATATTTTGCATAAAAGATGAAAAGTCCACGTATTGCGAAAGGCGAAGGAGGTTTTTATTTTGGCTTGGCATTTGGGACATGCCACGTAGTGCGGGGGGCAGCGAAAAGTTTTGAATCCTGGGAATGTTGGGATATCCTGTCCGCAGTTGCCGCATTTTGCCGATTTGATAAACATGGGTTAGCCCTCCTTATTTGATTTTGCAGGAAAAAGTAGACGCCAGCACAATCGAATAAATTCCCAAAGACATGCGATGGCAATCATTAAGAATGCCCGAAAGAGCGAGCGCGTGGTGCACCATTCCACGGTTGGCTCCAAGACAGCTTGGCTGGGTGCGCGCGGGTTATAATACACCTGCACGTTTGATCCCACTGGATATTTTTTTATCAGCTCGACCGCAAAAGTTCGGTCGTTGTCGCCGTACAAAGGTGTTTTACCTCCGATTATGTATCCGAATATGCGATTGCCCAGTGTATCCGTCCAATCGCCCGAAGAGGAATCGCTGTAAGCTTGTCCGAATGAAATCCGTTTGCCCTCGTAGGATTTTTGATCGACCTCATACGCGTATCGAATTTTTGCAAAGTAAACCGTGTCATATTTTTGGCCCAACGTTCCAATTTCCGATAGTGTTATTGCGCCCGCAGCGATTGGCCAGTTGCGCGCGCGCAAATTACCCACGAGTTCTCCCGCGGACATGATGATCAAAACCGGAACAACAAGGAGGCATATTTTTGAAAAACGAGAAAGTCGTTGGAGCGGTACTAGCACGTTAAGGGGCGGACGCAGCCTTTGCCGGCTCTACGCCGAAATTCGCCGTGTACATCTCTCGAAGTTGCTGCAAGTTGTTCTCGGAAATTGGGGGAAGAGAAGGCGTCTTTACAAATTCCTCGAGTTGTTCCACGTTGTAGATGTTGGGCAAAACCGATGCGATCGTTGGCTCGGAAAGCACGAATTGCAGCGCTGCCTGGCCTATTGTTCTTTGGCCATCTGCCAGCAGAAATTGCACGGCATCTATTTTTTTCAGGCCTTCGTCCAGCCACTCCTTTTTGCGGAAGGAGCGATGGTCGGTGGCGGAGAATGTCGTGTCTTTGTTGAATTTGCCTTCCAGCAATCCGGAGGAGTGGGGGACGCGCACGAGGAAGCGGCTATGCGTGGATCGCGCGGTTTCGAAAGCGCCTAATCCGATGACTTGCTCGAATAAATTATAAATGATTTGCACGCAATGGACTTTTTGCTCGGCAATGGCCACGCGGGCTTCCTCCGCCTGGCGCTCGTTCAGAGCGGGTCCCAGGGCGACGCCGTAGGACCCTATCTTTCCTTCTTTTTTTAATTTTTCTAGCGCGGCAAAAATTTCATCTTTGCGAATCACGTCTACGCGGCAATTGTGCAGATTGTAGATGTCAATGCGATCGCGCTTGAGGCGCTTCAAGCTTGCTTCGATGGAGCGTGTCAAATAGGGGATGGAAAAATCTTGCGGCAACTCCTGCTGGCCTTGGCGTTGATGATCGTAAAAGTTGTAGCCCCATTTGGAGCCGACCATGATTTTATCCATCTTGTCGCCTAGCGCTTCGGCGAGCAACGTTTCTCCTTTGCCATTGCCGTAATTGTCGGCTGTATCGAAGAAGGTGATGCCGAGGTCGTATGCGCGGTTCAGCAAATCCATTCCGACTTTATCGTCGGTGACGCCCCACCAGGGGGAAGCGACGGTCCAAACGCCGAAGCCAATTTCGGATACGCGTACGTCTGTATTTGGAAAAATGCGGTGTTTCATGTGTTCCTCCTCCTTGTTAAAACGGGGTAATTGGGGACACGATCCCAATTACCCTGCATTTCCCTTGTGGCCAAGAGTACCAAAATTTAGCCTTCTCGGCATCTGGATTGCGTAGTAAACTTGAGTCTCACTCTCAGGGGGAACAACATGTCCGGACATTCCAAATGGGCGACAATCAAGCATAAGAAGGGCGCAACGGATGCCGCCCGTGGTAGGGTTTTTAGCAAATTTACGCGCGAGATCACCGTGGCTGCGAAGGCCGGCGGAGGAGATCCGGATTCTAATGCGCGACTGAGAACAGTTATAAGCAAGGCCAAAGAAGCGAATATGCCCCTGGACAATATCACCAGGGCAATCAAGAAAGGCACCGGCGAGCTGCCTGGCGTGTCCTACGAAGAAACCACCTACGAAGCCTACGGGCCCGGCGGTGCGGCAATACTCGTCGAGGTACTCACCGACAACAAGAATCGCACGGCCGCAGAAATTCGAAGCGTGTTCACCAAAAAGGGTGGCAACATGGCCAGCGCGGGTTCTGTCTCGTATTTATTTACCAAGAAGGGATACATTGCTGTTCCCAAAGGGGCAGCGGACGAGGAGAAAGTGTTCACGGTAGCGACCGATGCGGGTGCGGAAGATTTTAATGCAGAAGGGGATGAATATGAGATCACGACACCTCTGTCGGTATTTGAGGCCGTGAAAAAGGCCCTTGAGCAAAATAAAATTAGCGCTAAGGTTTGCGAGGTCACGATGCTTCCCGCGACCACAGTGCCGCTTTCCGAGAAGGACGCCACCCAAGCGCTAGGTCTCGTCGAAGCGCTCGAGGAACACGACGACGTGCAAAATGTTTATTCCAACTTTGATATATCCGACGAAATCTTAGCTAAAATCTCTGGCGCCTGATGCGGGTGTTGGGCATAGACCCGGGCAATAGGATTACCGGGTATGGGATCGTGGAGCGGCGGGATTCGAGGCTATTGCCTATCGCGTTTGGTGTGATCAAAAATCCTGCGGGCACCAATTCTGCCGAACGATTCGCCAAAATCTACGAGGGTATTGCCCAAATCACGGCCGATCATAAACCCGACGCGGTGGCCTGCGAGACACTGTTTTTTTGTAAGAATGTACGAAGCGCCATCCGGCTGGGTGAGGCGCGTGGCGTGGCTGTGCTGGCAGCGACCGCGAGGCTTTTGGACTATTACGAATATTCTCCGCGCAGCGTCAAACAGGCGGTTGTGGGGTTCGGCGGAGCGCAAAAGGATCAAGTGAAACGCATGGTGCAACGATTGCTGGGAATTCCTGCCGGTGAATTGACCGATGATGCATCCGACGCGCTGGCCGTGGCGATTTGCCATATTAATTCAGCTAGGCATACTGTTCTTATGCGTTCGCTCGCCACCTTGGCGGGGAAGGGAACATGATAGCTTTCCTCCAAGGTAAACTCACCGACGCCAACGCCAATCGTATTGTGCTGGACGTACACGGCGTGGGCTACGAAGTGACCGTTTCGACGCAAAGTTTTCATCGCCTGCCGGGCATTGGCGAGACGATGAAAATATTGACGTATCAGCATGTGCGCGAAGACATGCTGGCGCTCTACGGATTTTTGCACGAGCGCGAACGTGATTTATTCAAGTTGCTCATGAGCGTTTCCGGAGTTGGGCCTAAGTTGGCCATCACGATTTTGTCTGGCATCGGTGTGGATGATTTCTACAACGCGGTAAAAGACGAAGATATCGCGCGGCTGTCTTGCATTCAAGGCATTGGCAAAAAGATCGCCGAGCGACTGGCCGTGGAATTGAAAGACAAGGCCGTGCTTTTGGCTCCTGCAGCCCTCAAGGGCGCTCGAGTTATAGGCGCCGGCGCCAAACGCGATGATGCCACACGCGCGCTGATGGCGCTCGGATACAAGCAGAATCAGGCCCAGACAGCCGTGGAAAAAGTTATCACTAAATCCGATCAGCGCAATCGCAGCATAGAGGAACTCGTCAAAGAGGCCTTGAAACTCGTGGGGACATCATGACGAATCAACCCCCAAAGCCTGCTGTCGAGTTGCTGAACGAGCGCGATCTGCCCTACGAGATACCGCTGCGTCCGGAGAAGCTTTCTGATTTCATTGGGCAAGATAAACTCAAAGAGCGTCTCAGCGTCTTCATCGGTGCGGCCCGCCAGCGCAAGGAATCTCTCGAACATATTCTGCTCTCTGGCCCTCCGGGATTAGGCAAAACCACGGTTGCCAATATCATCGCAAAAGAAATGGGCACCGCGATTCGTGTTACGTCCGGGCCCGCGATAGAGCGTCCGGGGGACTTGGCGGGCATACTGACGAATCTGGAACCTGGCGATGTTCTTTTCATCGACGAAATTCACCGACTCAGCCACGTGGTCGAAGAGTATCTTTATCCCGCGATGGAAGATTTTGTTTTAGACATTGTGTTGGACAAGGGCCCCAGCGCGCGTTCCGTGCGTTTGAATCTTTCGCCGTTCACGCTCATCGGCGCCACGACGCGCAGCGGATTGCTGTCTTCGCCTATGCGCTCGCGCATGGGCATGACTTGTCGGCTCGACTATTACGAGGTGGAAGATCTGACGCAAATCGTCGCACGATCGAGTCGCATACTCAACGTCACGATAGACGAAACCGCCACGCGCGTTATTGCCGCGCGCTCGCGAGGAACTCCGCGCATTGCCAATTGCTTGTTGCGCCGTGTGCGCGACTACGCGCAAATCAAGGGGGACGGCACCATCAATGCTAAGATCGCCGACGCGGCTCTGCGAATGCTCGACGTGGACGAGCGCGGCATGGACGAAATGGACAAGCGCATTATTTCCACGATCGTGGAAAAATTCGACGGCGGCCCCATCGGCGCGGGCAGCCTGGCCGTGGCGATAGGGGAAGAAGTCGACACGCTGGAAGATGTCTACGAGCCGTATCTCATCCAGCAAGGCTACATCAAGCGCACGCCTGCAGGACGCAAAGTCACCGAACTCGGCTATCGCATTTTTTATCCCGGAATGAAACCCAATGCAACACGGCAAGAAGAACTTTTTAATTCCTGATTTCAATATGCGCTTACGCCTTTTTTTCTTAATTCTCTTTTTTGAGGCTTCCGCATTGCCCGTCTCCGCCCAAGACCTTCCCGTCATTCGCATGGTCGTGGCGGATAAGGTGAGCGATTGCAGCATCGGCATTTCCGGGCCCTATCGCATTCAAGACGCGGACACCAAGATTTTGCTTTCCGGCGATTTCCTTTCCAATGCGCGTTTAACATGCCCTGGAGGGACTATCCAAATGGACGAGACAGAACTTCCGGGTCGCCGTTTGACATTGGAAGCACAGGAATCCGACATTCGCGTCGCGGGCATGGCTTTTGCTCCGCGCATGGAAATTATTTCTGGATCGGGCGGTCGGTTCACGCTCGTGAGCCTGCTCGACGTGGAGGAATACACACGCGGTGTGATGGAAAAAGAAATGGAGCCACTGTGGCCTAGAGAGGCGCTCAAAGCACAGGCCATTCTCGCGCGCACGAATGCCGTCTACGCGTACGCAAAAAACCAAGGCAGGGCATTTCATCTCACGCGCAGTTCACCGCAAGTCTACGAGCGTATTGCCGCGGCGCATCCCAATGCTGTCGGTGCCGTGGACGAGACGCGGGGACTCGTGCTCATGGTGGGGGATGCGATCATTCCCGCATATTTTCATAGCGCCTGCGGGGGTGGCACCGAAGCGGCAAAAAATGTGTGGCAGCAGTCCCGTATCTATCCCCCAAGTGTTCCCTGTGATTTTTGCAAAGATGCCCCCAAATTCCATTGGACCAGCAGGATTTCGATGGCCGTGTTTGAAAGTAAGTGTGCTGCTGCCGGCGTCCATGTTCGCGGAACACAAAATATTTTTGCCAGCAAGATAAGCGCGGTGAGCGATCGCATCACGGAGATCGTTGTTGAGCATGCGACCGGCAAAGTTCTGATGAGAACCAACACCCTGCGCGCGATATTGGGCCATGATGTGTTGCGTAGCACTAATTTTCATGTGACGTTTAAGGATGACGCGTTGCTTTTTACGGGTCAGGGATGGGGACATGGTGTAGGCCTTTGTCAATGGGGCGCGCGCGCCATGGCCAATGATGGAAAGTCCTACGAAGAGATCATAAAATATTATTATCCGGGTGCACGCATAAGCGAGGTAAAACAATGATCACGACACAATCCGCCCATCCTTTGTTGTTGTCCGATTACGATTATGTTTTGCCGCCCGAACGCATCGCGCAGCAGCCATCCGTCGCGCGAGATCAGAGCAAGCTCCTTGTCCTCCATCGCGATACCGGAAAAATTCTGCACCGCCGTTTCGATCAAATAGAAAAATATTTTTCTCCCGGCGATTTGCTTGTCGTCAACGATTCGCGCGTGATGCCATGCCGTCTTTTCGGGCGCAAACCCACAGGTGGGAAAGTCGAGATATTGCTGTTGCAGGAAGAAAGTCCGGGCCGTTGGAAGGGACTTGTGCGCGGAGTGCGATGGGATGACGAGTGCACAATAGTCATCGATGGAGAGGCTAAATCTCGCGCCACCATTAAACCTGGCGGTAAGTCCGGGGTTCGCAACATCGCCTTTGACACCGAGAACGTGGCTGAACTCATGGATTCCGCAGGCCTCATGCCTGTGCCGCCCTATATCAAGCGAATAAATAGGGACATACCCCCATTTAGCTTTTTAAATGGGGAGTGTGTCCCTATTTATTCGCGCAGCACTACGAATGCGGTAATTAGGGACACGATCCCGATTTGTGAAACTAAATCGGGTCATGTCCCTAATTACCGAGATCGCCAGCGCTACCAAAATACCTACGCCGATAGACCTGGCTCGGCGGCTGCTCCCACGGCTGGCCTTCACTTTACACCCGATCTTTTGGATCGCTTGCGAGATATGGGCGT
>CAZOWS010000371.1:0-2954 GCA_964583365.1 uncultured Actinomycetota bacterium | reverse complement strand
TCGACATTCTCACCGATGCGCTGACCGTCGTTGAAAAGAGCTACGTGGACGAAGTCAATTTTAAGAATCTGATTTACGGCGCGCTCAAGGGCACGTTGCATTCTTTGGATACGCATAGCCAGTTTTTGGAGCCGGAAGAATATAAAGATATGCTCGTAGAGACAGAAGGGGAGTTCGGCGGGCTTGGCATAGAAATTACAATTTTGGATAAATATCTCACCGTTGTCACACCGTTGGATGGGACGCCCGCTGCTAAAGCAGGCATTCTGCCCGGCGATCGCATACTTAAGATAGACGGCGTCGCCACCGAAGAAACCACGCTGAACAAGGCCATCGAGAGGCTGCGCGGCCATCCGGGTACAAAAATCACGCTGACCATCGTGCACAACGGGAAGGGCAAGAAGGATTTAATAGAAGTGGTCCTCACGCGCGAGCTCATCAAGATTGAAAGCATAAAGGATGCGAAGATAATCGCGGGTGATATTGGCTACGTTCGCATCACGCAGTTTCAAGACAACACCACCGAAGACATGGATAAGGAATTGCGCGCGCTGCAATCCAAGGGCATGAAAAATCTCATCTTAGATTTGCGCAACAATCCCGGTGGCCTTTTGCAGGAAGCCATTGATACCGCAGATCGCTTTTTGGGAGACGGGAAAATGATTGTCTACACGAAAGGCCGAATGCCAGAGCAGACCGTGGATTTCAAGGGTCGCACGGGCTCGGCCATGTACAAGATGCCGATCGTTGTTCTTATCAACGATGGGAGTGCGAGTGGCGCGGAAATCGTTGCTGGCGCTTTGCAGGACTGGAAACGGGCTGTGCTTTTGGGAACCAAGAGTTTCGGCAAGGGTTCCGTGCAAAGCATATTGCCGTTGAAGGACGGCTCGGCCCTGAAGCTGACAACAGCTAAATATTACACCCCGAGCGGCAGATCCATTCATCTCAAGGGTATTGAGCCCGACATACGCGTGGAAGTTCCTGAGCAGGATGAAATACGGCTCATGCTCACCAAAGTGGAAAAACTGGACGAGACGGGATCAAAATTAGCCAAGCCGGAAGAAATCCAGGACGTGCAGTTGGACAGAGCCGTGGATTTGTTGAAGGGTATTGATATCGTGATGGGCCCCAAAGACAAAGCCAAGTAATCGGACAGGGCCGGGCATTTTTATGAAAGTTCTGGGACTAGAGACATCCTGCGATGAGACGTCCGCGGCCGTTGCCGTCAACGGCGTTAAAATCCTAAGCAATGCCATCGTTGCACAAACCCTCGTACACAAAAAATACGGCGGTGTGGTGCCCGAACTGGCCAGTCGAAGTCATCTCACCCGCATAGAAGCCGTGACGCGCAAGGCCATGGACGATGCCGGTTTGTCCCTGCGACAACTCGACGGTATCGTGGTCACGCACGGCCCCGGACTGATGGGGGCTTTACTGGTGGGCGTGATGTTTGCGAAAGGATTGGGTGCTGCGCTGGACATACCGGTTTGCGGTGTAAATCATATCGAAGCGCATCTCTACGCTAACTTTTTGGATTTTCACGGCAGATTGAAATATCCCTATCTCGGTTTGGTCGTTTCCGGTGGGCATACCCATTTGTTCGATGTCGCGCGGCTTGGGCAACATCGCCTGATGGGGCGCACCGTGGATGATGCGGCAGGCGAGGCATTCGACAAGGTTGCGCATCTGTTGGGACTGGGCTTCCCCGGCGGGCCGTATTTGGAAAAGCTTGCGCGTCAGGGTGATCCCAACGCGATTCGTTTTCCACGCGGGATGAGCGGCTCCGGGGATTTTCGATTTAGTTTCAGCGGTCTCAAAACTGCGGTCGCGCGGTTTGTTCAGGGGCATGGGCAGGCGGTCGGGAAAAAGGCGACCAAAGCCGATATCGCGGCCAGTTTTCAAGAGGCTGTCGTCGATGTGCTCGCGCAAAAGACTTTTGCCGCGGCGCGGAATTTGGGATACCGGCAGGTCGCGGTGGGCGGCGGCGTCAGCCGCAACGGGTATTTGCGAGCTAGATTTGAAAAGGAAGGTGTCGCGCGGGGTGTTGAGGTGTTTTTTCCTTCCGCGCTGCTCTGCACGGACAACGCGGCCATGGTGGCTGCGCTCGGATATCACAAACTCGTGAGCGGGAAAAATCGAGATTTCGACGCGCAACCCAATTTACAATTGGCCTCTTAAAAATACGATGAATCCGGAAAAACTTTTAGGACTTCTCAAGGATGTGCGGTCGGGTCGCGTGACCGCCGATGAGGCGCTGGCGCGGCTCAAATCGCTACCGTTCGAAGACCTAGGCTTTGCCAAGGTGGACCATCATCGCGGCCTGCGCAAAGGGTTTCCCGAAGTGATTTTTTGTCAGGGCAAAAAGCCCGAGCATGTTGTGAGTATCGCCAAGGCGCTTGCCAAGCAGGGCAACCACGTTTTGGCAACTCGAGCAGAAGCAAAAGTATTTCGCTTATTCAAAAAAAGTTTTCCAAAATCCAGATACAACGCAATGGCGCGCATGATAGTTCTCGACGGTCCTGGGAAACTGCCTGACCTCGGTCGTGTGGGCGTGGTGACCGCAGGCTCGGCCGATATCCCTGTGGCAGAAGAAGCCGTGCTGACGGCGGAATCGGCAGGTTGCAATGTGCGCCGTTTTTACGACGTGGGTGTTGCGGGAATTCATCGTCTGCTTGGCAACGTGCAAGATCTCATGCAATGTCAAATTCTGATTGTGGCGGCTGGTATGGAAGGTGCCTTGCCCAGCGTGGTCGCGGGCCTTGTGGACAGGCCCGTGATCGCGGTCCCCACGAGTGTTGGATACGGCGCTAGCATGAATGGTCTCGCCGCGTTGCTGGGCATGCTCAACAGCTGTTCCTCGGGTATGACCGTGGTGAACATCGACAACGGATTCGGAGCCGGATATAGCGCGGCGCTGATTTGCAAGCTGATTCACGAAGGCCCGCGAAAACAAA
>CAZOWS010000370.1:0-9641 GCA_964583365.1 uncultured Actinomycetota bacterium | reverse complement strand
CCTGGTCAGCCACCACCTGCCGAAGCTCCTCCAATCCCTCGCGATGCAGCGCTGAAATAGCGACCACGGGCACTCCGATTCGCTGCTGCAAGGTTTTTAAATCCACGCGAAAATGTTTTTTGCGGGCCTCGTCCATGAAATTCAACGCGAGCACGACCGGAATTCCCAGCCGCCGGACTTGATTCACGAGATACAGATTTTTTTGTAAATGAAATGGGTCGGCCAACGCGACAACAACTTCCGGCCTCTCCGTCCCCTGCTGCTCGCCGCATAGCACGTCGTGCACAACTTTCTCGTCCACGGATCGCGGCTGGAGGCTCACGACACCCGGCAAATCCAGCACCTCTAGACGAATCTTGGCGTGATTGGCCATACCCCAGCGTTTTTCAACGGTGACGCCCGGATAATTGGCCACGTGATGGCGCAGGCCCGTGAGCGCGTTGAACAACGTCGTCTTACCCGTGTTGGGATTGCCGACAAGCGCGATGCGCAGCGGGTTAATGAGGCCGATCTTAGCGCAGGCCGGCGAGCAGGACTTTCCTAGCATCGGTTCTCCGTATGGCCAAATGGTATCCGCGCAACGCAACCTCGAGGGGGTCCCCCAGAGGGGCAACACGCACAACGGAGATTTCCGTTCCGGGCAAGAAACCCAGGTCAGACAGGCGATCGCAAAAAGCCTGTTCCCCCTCCACACGCGCCACGCGGGCCATCGCGCCTGGCTTCAAATCCTCCAAGGTTGCGGGTGCTTCGATTTTCCTATTGAGATTCATTCTCAACTAGAATACGCCGTATGGCGGTGGGTGTCAACCAATCTCAGCGACTGTATGCGCCGCTCCAGAGGGCTTCAAGGAATTTCTCGTAGGGTAAGATAAGCACGTCCCCAACGCGACGTTCGGTGGTTTCAAGGGATACACAAAGCATGCGCTTCAGATTATTTTCTTCGGCCAGCGCGCGAAGCGACTTGAGGTCATCGGTTGAAATATTTTTCTTGGCCTTCACCTCAATGCCTGTATGCTCGCCCAAAATAAAGTCTACCTCAAACCCAGAAGTAGACCGCCAATAGCAGAGCGGCATATCGGAAGTGTAGTGAAGGAAGCTCGTTAGTTCGTGCATCAGATACGTTTCGAAGGCTGCGCCAAATTCCGGCGTGCCCTGCTGAAATGCACGCCCCTGTAAGGATGCAACAACTCCCACATCAAAAAAATAATATTTGGAAGACGCCACTGGTTTTCTTTTCTTCGATTTTCTCCAGGCCGGAAGTTCGCGAAGTAATAAGGTATCTTTTAAGATATCAAAATACTCGTAGACGGTGGTGCGCGCTACCTGGGCGTCGTTGGCGACATTCGTGAAATTGACAATGGTCCCATTACAAAACGCTGCGACGCGCAGGAATCTACTGAACGCGGGAATATTGCGTGTAGCTCCCTCGGCGACGATCTCCTCCTGGAGATATGCGCCGGCATACGCATTAAGATCTGCTTGGGGATCATCGGAGAAATAAATGGACGGCAAAAGCCCCCGTTCCATAGCCCTCGAAAAATGGAATTTCTTTCCCAATTCTTTCCACGTAAGCGGATGCAAGGATTTTATCCTTGCGCGCCCACCCAAAAGATCCACGCCGCCTCGCCGGAGCTTGCGCGCGCTAGAACCTGTTAACAGAAAATGAACGCCCTTGTCTTCGATCAAACGATGCACTTCATGGAGCAATGCAGGGATACGCTGAATTTCATCAATGACAACGATGCGGTCCTGAGGCGTGATCTCCTCGCCAATGCGCCCTAAATCCTGACTCAGAGACAGATAGACAGTGTTGTCCAGGAGATCATAAACACGGACTCCCTTCAGCGTATGACGGATGAGAGAGCTCTTCCCGGTCTGGCGCGGGCCAAATAGAAAATGGGATTTCTTGGCCAAAAGAGCCGGGAGATCGATCAAGCGCTGCACGTAAGGTTCGGAATTTGACCCATTCATCGTCATATATTATGATATATGACGACTTACTTGTCAAGGTGATCGTTCTAACCCCCTGATTTCACTTGACTTTCAGTGACTTGAGGCGTAGAATTTCTTCACTTTAGAGAAAGGGGGCGGCGTGAACGCAAAAATCCGTTACACCAAGTTGCTCATCAACGGCAAGTGGCAGGACGCTCAGAGCGGCAAGACTTTCCCCACCATCAATCCCGCTACTACCGAGAACCTTGCGCATATAGCCGAGGCCGATAAGGCCGACGTGGATTTGGCTGTGGCCGCCGCACGCGCAGCTTTTGAGACGGGCCCGTGGAAAAAAATGGGGGCCAAGGCGCGGGCATCCATCCTATTCAAAATCGCTGATCTCATTGAAAAAAATATCGAAGAACTCGCGCTGCTGGAAACGCTGGACACGGGCAAGCCGATCACGCAATCGCGTCTCGTGGATATTCCGATGTCCGCGCAATGCTTCCGGTATTACGCCGGGTGGACGGACAAAATGCTCGGGGAAACTATCCCCGTGGAAGGCAACTTTTTCAATTTTACGCTGCGCG
Organism: uncultured Actinomycetota bacterium; assembly: GCA_964583365.1. Classification (GTDB taxonomy): domain Bacteria; phylum Auribacterota; class Ancaeobacteria; order Ancaeobacterales; family CAZGMX01; genus CAZOWS01. Next base: position 7,119 of record CAZOWS010000370.1, on the reverse strand, counting down.
AACCCGTGGGCGTGGCGGGCCTCATCGTTCCCTGGAATTTTCCTCTCATGCTCACAGCCTGGAAAGTAGCACCAGCTCTGGCCTGCGGCAATACCTGCGTGCTCAAACCCGCCGAACAGACGCCGCTGACCGCGCTGTATCTGGGGGCCTTGTGCCTGGAGGCCGGAATTCCCGAGGGCGTGGTCAACATCGTGCCCGGATTCGGCCCAACGGCGGGCGCTGCGATCACCGAGCATCCGGGAGTGGACAAGGTTTCCTTCACGGGCGAAGCGAGCACGGGCAAGATCATCCTGCGCGCGGCGGCCGGGAACTTGAAACGCGTCACGTTGGAACTCGGTGGCAAAGCGCCGAATATAATTTTTGCCGACTCGGATTTGCCGACCGCGGTCAAGGCCTCGCTGGACGCCGTTTATTTTAATCAAGGCGAAGTCTGTTGCTCGGGCTCCCGGCTGTTCATCGAAGAAAAAGCACATGACGAATTTGTCGCGATGGCCAAAGACATGATCAGCAAAAGAAAAGTCGGCGATCCGCAAAATCCAGCCACCGAGCAAGGCGCGCAGAATTCCAAAGACCAATACGAAAAAATTCTGGGCTACATCAACGTCGGCAAAAAAGAGGCCAAGCTCGTGTGCGGTGGCGAACCGGCCAAAGTGGGCAACGGCAAAGGATATTTCATTGCGCCGACTATGTTCGACGGCGTTACCAACGATATGAAAATCGCGCAGGAGGAAATTTTTGGCCCCGTGCTTTCGGTGCTAAGCTTCCGCGACGCGGACGATCTGGTCCGGCAGGCCAACAACACGATTTATGGCTTATCGGCCGGCATATGGACCAAGCACATCACGCGCGCGCACAATCTGGCCCGCGCGATCAAGGCCGGCACTATCTGGATCAATTGCTACGATTGTTTTGACTCGGCCTCGCCGTTCGGCGGCTACAAGCAAAGCGGGTTCGGGCGCGACCTCTCGCATCATGCGCTGGACGCATACACGCAAGTAAAAAGCGTGTGGGTGAATTTAGACTAACAGCCATTGAGAGCAGGGACAGGACTGTTTTGGTCCTGTCCCCCAGCATCAAAGATACGAAAACGGAGCTGGGATGAGATTTACAGCATCAAAGCCGTTAAAAGCACCTCAGCTTTGAGAACGGGGACACGACCAAAACAGTCGTGTCCCCGAAAGTACCGAAAGTACAACATGGAAAAACAAAAAATGACCATAGGCCAATACTTGATCACTCGCCTCTACGCGATGGGGATTCGCCATATTTTTGGGATCCCAGGCGACTACGTGATCAAGTTCTACAAGAAAATCGAAAACAGCAAAATTAAGCTGGTCGGGACCACGCGCGAAGACAGCGCGGGCTTTGCGGCCGATGCCTACGCGCGCATGCGCGGCCTGGGTTGTGTGTGCGTGACCTATTGCGTGGGAGGCCTCAATCTCACCAATCCTATCGCGGGCGCTTACGCGGAAAAATCCCCGGTGGTTGTCATCAGCGGCGCGCCGGGCATGCGCGAGCGGCAAAAGAACGCGCTGTTGCATCACAAGGTGCGAGACTTCACGACACAAAAAGAAATTTTTGAAAAGATCACGGTGGCCAGCACGATCTTGGACAGCCCAATCACGGCTATGGCCGAGATCGATCGCGTCTTGATGGCCGCCATACAATACAAGCGGCCCGTGTACATCGAGCTCCCCCGCGACATGGTGGACGCGCCTTGCCTACCGACACAAGAGCACCCGAAACCGCGCGAGAGCTCGTCCAAAGCCTTGTTCGAGGCCGTGGCAGAAACCGTGGCCATGATCAACGCGAGCAAACGCCCGGTGATTTTGGCGGGCGTGGAAATTCATCGCTACAATTTGCAGGAAACCCTCGTGGAGTTGATCAACAAAACTCAAATTCCCGTATGCTCGTCTCTGCTCGGCAAATCGGTAATACGCGAGACACATCCGCTGTACTGCGGCATCTACGAGGGTGCGCTGGGCAAGGAGGAAGTCACTCGCTTGGTGGAAAATTCGGATTGCCTGATCATGCTCGGGACTTTTATGACGGATATTGAATTGGGAATTTTCACGGCCCATCTGGAGCAGTCACGTTCGATCAACGCCACGGCAGAAAAAATCCTAGTCAAGTATCACAGCTACGAAGACGTGAATTTCGAAGATTTCATGCGCGCGCTCGTGCACGCGACGATTCGCCGCAGACCGCGCCCTAAACTACCGCGGTCGCAGGCCAGCAACACTCCATACGCAGCGACGAAAAAAAAGCTGACCGTAGAAAGAATGTTCGAAGGACTCAACCATTATATCTCCGACAACATGGTGGTGGTTTCGGATATCGGGGATTGTTTATTTGGCGCTGCGGATCTCGTGATTAAAAAAAAGACGGAGTTCTTGAGCCCCGCGTATTACACCTCCATGGGTTTTGGAATGCCCGCGGCGATTGGCGCGCAGCTCGCCTCGCCCAAATCCAGAATACTGGTGCTCGTCGGCGACGGCGCATTTCACATGACGGGCATGGAAATTTCCACGTGCGTGCGCTTGGGGCTGAATCCCATCGTGATCGTCTTGAACAATCACGGCTACGGGACAGAGCGGCATATACTCGAGGGGAGATTCAACGATGTCACCGAATGGAATTTTTCCAAAATCCCCGAGATCTTCGGCGTGGGCAAAGGCTATCGCGTGACAACAGAAACGGAATTTATCGAGGCCTTGGAAAAAGCGCTGAAGGATCGCTCCACGTATTCGATTGTGGATGCCCAGCTCGACAAGATGGATCACTCCCCCGCCATGCGCCGCCTAGCCAGGCGACTCGCGCATGTGGTGCAATAGTTTAACTGTCACCCTGAGGCACAGCCGAAGGGTCTTACAAGAAACAAACTAGATCCTTCGGCGCTGACGCTTCTCAGGATGACAAGACCCTAATGGGCCTTGTCATTTCTTTTGGGCTAGCAGATTGCGGATTGCGGCTTTGGGATAGCCGCGCAGGGGCTCGCCGTGACCGAAGCAGAGCGTCTTGAATTCATAGACGAGCAGCTTGCGCACGGAATCGCGATTCTGTTTGGGGTCCTTGCAATATTTGTCGGGCAATAATTCCAGACCTTTTGTGTTCGTCAGCGCGTCCCCCACGATCATCACGCCGCCGTCGCGGTCCAGGAAGAATGCGGTTTCGCTGGGCTTCGCTCCGGGAATATGAATGGCAGTTAGATCTCCAGGCAGTAGATCCAAATCGGTGAACATCTTGTTGGCTTCTTTGCGCACCACCGGGTCAGCCGCGCTGTGAACAAACACGCGCACGTTGAACTTTTCTCGCAATTGAGGCGCAAAACGCAAATGGCTTTCGGTTGTGAGGCAAATGGATTCCAGAACACCCAGATGACCCAACTCTTCCATGTCTTTTTGCGACAGAGCAATGGGATCGATGAGCACAAGGCGCGAGGCGTTCACGAGCACGTAGGCTGTCTGCACGCTTTGTATCGCTTCGTCGTACGCGCTAAACGTGTAGAGATCGGGGACTACTTGTTTGAGTCTGGTTTTGGATGCCATGGATTTAAGTTTAATCTAAATAGATCCTTCGCGGAGTTTACACTGAGCGAAGCGAATGTGCCAGGATGACAGAAAAACGTTTAGTGCGAATTCAACAATTGATAGCGCTCGTCCACCACGCTGAGCAGCTTGCGTTTGGTGCGCAAGGTGTGCAACGGATAGAAGCGGAATCGCAATAGGAACAAACCCCACTGATAGTTTCTCCAAAAGTCGGGGTACAACGTCTGAATCTGATTTTTGATTCTTGTCTCGACCGCCACGGGGCTGGCCCCTGTCAAGAGTTCGAGCCGGAACTCCACCATGTCCAGATTGCCATCCCGCAGCACCGCCACCTGCCAATCGGGGGACAATTCGGTGATGCCTTGCAACATTTTCTCCGCGAGCCAGGGCGTAACATGCCCGGCGCCGCAATTGATCAGCTCGTCGCAGCGGCCCCGAATCTTGGCAACACGCCGCACGTTGGGCACGCCGCAGGCGCAGGGCTCGCTGATCAGGCGCGTCACGTCGCTGGTGCGATAGCGTACGAAAGGCATGACACGGCGCTGCAATGTCGAAAGCACGAGTTCTCCGTACCCTTCGGCATCGGGATTAATGATTTCGTACCACAAATTATTCTCGTTGATGTGATAACCCTGTTTGCGAATACACTCGAGGCCCGCGCTGCCAAAAGATTCTGTCTGGCCATACGCAATAAAAATATCTGTTTTCCATATCGCCTCGAGCGACGTACGCGTCTGCTCGGTGATATTTTCCCCGCCCAGCATGATCAACTTGAGCGGCCATATTCCCCTTTTCAGCGCCACCTGCGTGAGCAATGTCAGCCAGGATGGCTCTGCAAATAGCACGTTGAAGTCATGCTGGGAGGCCCGCTCGTAAAACTCCTCGGGCGGAATTTTCCCGGCCTCGATGTACACACATTTCATGCGACGAAGCGCGGCGCGGCTTGTCCATGGCGCATTCCAGAAGGAAGTGTCCATCATCGAAATAACCTTGTCCTCCGGACGGAGGCCGATGTGGTACATGCCTGCTGCGCCTTCTTTGCCGTATTGGTCCACTTCGTCGTAGGAAAAATAAACCTGTTTGGGCTTGGAGGATTTGGTGCCCGTGGTGTCAAAAACCAACTGATGCGGCGCGCAAAGAAAATCCTTGGCCGGCCTCTCCCGCAAATCGTCCGAGGTGGTAAAAAAATCGCCGAGGTCTTCGGGCTTGCGAACTTTCCAGGGGTTGATCTTGTGCTGGAGAAATTTTTCTTTGTAGAACGGCGAGCGCTCGGCCACGTATCGTATCAGTTGGACAAACCCCTGATTGCGCCCGAATTCGATCACGCGGGGCGAAAGGCTGCGAATAAAGTTGTAGCGTCTCGCTACGTTATCGCCGAGTATTTTATTGTCGAAGGTGTTCCAGAGGAATTCGGCGATCATGAAATCGCCCCGGCCCGCGTGGAACTCGTAGCAGCATCCACGGCCGTTTGTGCAGCGACACTATCCGCAAGCTCCACGAGCATCTTCTGGAAATTGCCAAATTGCAGAAATACGTCGTGGATTTTCTTTGTCGGATCTTCGTAAATTGGGCTCTTGTGATACAGGGAAAGCCAAGTCTGCACCCCGCCAAGCCCCATTTTCTTGGCCAGGTCACTGAACAATATCAGATCCAATAATATCGGGGCGGCTAGAATGCTATCGCGGCAGAGAAAATTGACTTTGATTTGCATCGGATAGCCAAGCCACCCGAATATATCAATGTTGTCCCAGGCCTCTTTGTTGTCGCCGCGCGGAGGGTAATAGTCAATGCGCACATGATGGCTGTATTTTCCGTAGAGCTCCGGATACAGCTTGGCATCCAGTATCGTGTTGAGAACCGATGTCTTACTCTCGATCTTGGTGCGATTGGAATCCGGATCGTTGAGCACTTCGCCGTCGCGATTTCCTAAAATATTAGTGGAATACCAGCCAGCCAGCCCCAACATGCGGAGCTTGAGCGCGGGCGCCAGAACAGTCTTCAAAAAGGTTTGGCCGGTCTTTAAATCCTTGCCGGTGAGAGGCACTCCCATTTCCTTGGCTCTCTCGATGAGATACGGCGCGTCAAAACCCACGCTGGGCGTTGCATTGACGCAGGAGGCCCCTTCTTCTATAGCAGCCGCCGCATAGGCCACGGAGGGACTGATCCAGGTTTCATTATCCGCCACCGCAGCTTCGAACTCCTGCCTGTTGTTGCAGGGTTTTGGGGGCCGATACGACTCAGTGCTGTTGCAAATCACCACCACAAGGCGCGAAACCGCGTGAGTCTTCTTAAAAATACGTATGTCATTGCGTATATGCTCAATCCACTCTGCGCGGGACGAGCTACTTTTTACGTGGGTGGGCTTCAAGCTGCGCACCGAGGAAGGATCAAAAATAGCGGCCATAGGCACAATGCGCTCCAATTCCGGATGCAATTGCTCCAGAATATCTTTGGCAAGCACGTTGGCCTTTTTGGCAGCCTCGTAACAGGAATCGGGAAATATATCCCAACCGCCAAAAACAATATCGTCTAAACCGGCAAGAGGAAGGACATTCTTTATCTTGCGAATTTCTCCGTCTAATGAAATTGTTCCCAACAAAGCTTGGGAACCAATGGGCGCGGACAGGCCTTTCTTAATGGCTTCTACGCCTGCCACAAGCGTGGAGGCCACGGAGCCGAGGCCGGCGAATAATACGCCCAATTTCTGATGGTTTCTGCTGTTAGACATAGTACCGATTGCGGAAGCGCGATAATGTCAAAAAGGAAAGAATACGTCAATGCTTAAACCGCATGGACTTCGTTGCGTGGCCTCCACGCGCGTGGTACACTTTCGGCCGCGTTGACCTAGAAAATCATCCAAAAGTGGGGGTTAGCATGGGCAAAGAATATGATTTGATCACGATGATCGTGGAGTATGGCAAGGCGGATCGGTTGATTGATGCGGCATTCGATGCGGGCGCGCAGGGAGCTACGATTCATCCGGCCAGGGGCGTGGGTGTGCGCAAGGCTGTCACGGGCGATATTGACATGGGCGTAGATAGCGACAAAGAGATGGTGCTTGTCGTGACAGAGTCGGGCATCACGAACAAAGTCTACGACGCCATGGTCAAGGCCGGCAAATTGGACGATTGGGGTCGCGGCTTCGGCTACGTGCAAAGAGTCACCAAGCCCATAGGATTTTTGAAGGAAGATTAAGCCGGATGAAAAGCCGCTGGAATGATAAAGAAGCCGCGCGCCATTTGGGCATCGAACAATTGGTGTATCGCTCGCGCCTCATTGGCCAGGAACCTTCCCTCGTGCTTTGGGGTGGAGGCAATACTTCGCTCAAGCATCAGGAAAAGGATTTCCGCGGCCAGGAAATCAACGTCATGCGCATCAAGGGGAGCGGATCGGACTTAAAGAGCATTCTGCCCAAAGATTTCCCTGGTATTCGGCTCGAAGATTTGAGACCGCTAGCAGGCAAGGAAAGCATGTCCGACGAGGACATGGTCGCCTACCTCGCCCATTGTCTGATGGAACCAACATCGCCGCGCCCTTCCATCGAGACGCTGCTGCATGGTTTTCTCGGCTT
>CAZOWS010000369.1:0-9034 GCA_964583365.1 uncultured Actinomycetota bacterium | reverse complement strand
CTCCATCGTGATGGTTCCTTTGATAAGTTCCATGGCTATCCCATCCACAACGCCTTCGCCTTCATAGCCTAGTTTTGTGGCTATTGGCGTCAGTGCCATAACTATATCCGGATGGGAAAAATTAATTTTTTCGTTCGCGATCAAAGTGAGACCCGCATTTCGAAATTCTTGTAAATCCACTAAATCCTCTATGGGCACTTGCCCTGATCCCACCAAGGCATAGATGTCCGATAAATATTTACCCTCTAGAGACAGACTCTTTGCGACCTGCAAAAGATAATCCTCCGTAGCCCTGTTCTCGAGAACAATACCTTTGTTGACAAGACTCTGCTTTCCTTCCCTGAATATACCCTGCAACGCACGATCCAATACTTCTTTCTGGTTTAGTACATTCAAATGCAGGGACAATCCCAATTCATGCATTTGGTCCGACCCTCTAAATCCCCAAGATATAAGAGCAGCTTGCATGCAATTCTTAAGCGCTTCTACTTTCATTTGTCCAATCTTTGGGCTCTCTAAACTGCGCAAAAGTTTCTTTATTTCCTCGCTGCTTTGCAATCGAAAATCGTCGTTCAAAGATGGCTTCCCTCCGGGTTTTTCTATCTCCTCTCTTTCAACCTTCCAAGCCCTGATAATCAACCGTGACTGCATATTGGTCCCAATCAGTTTATTTTCAATCGAAGATGTTTCTCGTAAATTAAGCTTATCCACCCACCTAGGGTTGGTAGAATGGCCCATTCTCCGCCAAAGAATATCCCCTGTTTCAAGAGGCGCGCTCAACTTATTGATTAAGGAATTTTTATCTTTACGAATCAACTCCAGTTCATCATTGGACATCAGGAAGGTCTTAAAATACTCCAATCCATTGCGCGTGAGAATATCCACTACACGCGGAGATGCTTCAGGCGTGATTTTTCCACGTTTGCGAACTTTAACGATACCTCTGGCTAGTGGGGGTGATGGTTCATGGACACTCGGTGCGGTTCTCGGAAGCCTGTGAACATATTCCACCACCTTCATCGACATCTGGGGATTTTCGCTGTAGCAATAGCGCACGAATATAAAATCTTTTACCATAGGGTCTTCTTTTATCAGCCTAAAATTCTCTAGCAACTCGGCTTTGTCATGCACGATTTCCGAAGGTATGGATGGATGGCCGCGCTTAAGCATGTCACGTACAGCATGTATTTTATCGCCGACCAGCCACCTTCTCTTCATCTCCGGGGTTTGAATTTGAATTTCCATGTGCCTAAGATAGCGCACTATGGATTCTCTCACGCGCGCAACGCGGTTTTTGGTTTCTTGACGAGTCAAATCGGTCGTCACCATAACCCCTGCAACAAAGTCGATGATATCATCGTCGATAGGCAGCATTGCTGGACTGCAGACTACCTTTTTAAAGAATGCGGTGACATCTTCTTTACCACCCATCTCCTCATCGCGCAACTTCTTCCATAGCGGAAGGTCCCAAATCCTCTTGAGGGTTTCCATATCTTTCACCACCAGTCTTCCTCGAACAAGATCGGAAAGTTTGTTGAGAGAATCCAATCGACCACCCTCGAGCTTGGAATTTCCATCGATACTGGAGGCAGATTTTGCGTCGAATTGCAGTTCGATTTGAGACATATCCAGCCCAGCCTTTTCCAGTTCTTTCATGATCTGACGCTTCATCAACTCCGCGTAAATCCGCATATCTTCAATGCCCTCACTGACATGAAACATTGCCCGTATCTTGGCTTCGATTTCCATCTGCCGCTCACTATAAGCATTTCGATAGCTCAATTCCCTGATGACATGGGCAAACTTAGGTAGACCTAGCTTTTCTGCCAATGCCGGATACACATCCGCTAACAAACTGTACTGTTGCGCTAGGTTGCTCCCTTTTTCTTCCTTTTCCCTTTGCAACATATGGAATTTGTAGCCCATCAACAGGAGTAAAGATTCGACCGACTCTGCCTTCTGAATGAGAAGCCCTTGAAAATTTGCGACATAGAATTTATGGCGATTGAAAACATCCGAGGGAGGTAGATAGGGAATTCCTTGTAGTTTCTTGAACTGCTCAATCCAAATCCATACTTTCGGATCAGGCGGAAAATAGGCATTGTCTTTTTCCCCAGGGTTAGGCTTGTCTGCATGAATTAAAAGCGCGGCAGCCACAAGCTCAGCCGGCACTGCTTTATCCCACGGCCGGCCAATGGTAGAGGCAATTTTTATAGCCTCGTCAATAAAGTAGCTGCTTGGCTTGGGCAACTTTTTCTCATAAAGTCGCCTGGCTAATAGGAAGGCTTCTTCGATAATCTGCTTATCCTTCTTATTGCCATACCAGCTCATGATCTCGGCAACACGATAGGCTCGAACTGCGTCTCGATAACTCTCTTTCACCAGCATGTTGCTCATAATCAACTTTTCCGACCCTCGCACGCTGGGTTGCCCATCTTTGAACGTTGCCTTGCAAATTTTTCCCGCCCGCATGAGTTCCTCAATGGCATCCACCAACACATACGTTTTAACTTGTACGAACTCTCCGGATTTCGAATCTAATGTTTCACCCGTGATAACTTCTTTAATAAACTTGGCCGCAAAAAATTTATTCATATCCGTGGTGTAAATAGTGATGGTGGATATCTCCCTGCTTCCAGACTCATTCATTACCAAACCACCCAATATCTGCTTAATTTTATTTTCACTGTATCCTTTCTCAAATAGCTCTTTGGAAATATATTCAGGCTCGAGCGTGTATGCCCCCGATCCGCCTTTCTGCGGCCGCTGAACGAGAATCACGTCTCCCTTCTGAATCAACTCAGGAATCAGGTCTTCTTGCGCATAGGTATCTTTTCCATCCACTCCCGCGATTTTTATGTAGACTCCGATTTCGACGAGGGCGGCCACATCGCGCTTCAGTATAGGTATCCTCACGGCGTCGGCCAACGTCGTATCTAGTTTCTCCGTCAGCAGGACTTCGGCATGGTCGTGGTTGCTTAATATTTTGAACGTAACGTCGTCGGGGTAATACACGATGTCGCCCTGGCCGTTCATGAAACGGTAAATCCATCGTTCCCGTAACAACGCCTCCCTATCGCGAACCAACGCTTGGGCTATCCCAGCCGATGGGTCCTCTCCTAGAAAAATGGGAAACCGATCTCCTTTACCCTGCGCGTAATGAGCAAAAGCTTGAGCAGTTACGGTTTGTATAGGACTCTTGGGTCGTATCCATCGCAACAAGCGCCCGTCGAGCAAAGCCGCTTCATATTCTTGGTTGGCGTAATACACCTTTTGTGGAGAGGACAGCAGATCTCCCGACAACGCTTCCCGAATTTCTTCTTCTCCAGGTTGCGTAAGCCGGTTCACTTCATTGTTTTCCATCCACTCCGTGGTCCCTCCGTTATTTATCAGAGCATGAAGTACGTTAGCCTTCAGGAGACGTCCTAGCATATCGTGCGCAACATGCTTTCCTCCCTTCAATCTCAGAACAGCCCCCAAGTCCACCATAGCGCCGATATAGTGCTCGACGAGGCCCTCATCCTCGTTTTTGATTTTCAATATCCGCATCAACTCAAGCACCGAGTAGGCTTGGAAATTTTCCACATTGGATCCAAACGCGATGAGAAACATCACTTTTTCTCTATCGCTCATGGTTTTTAACTTTTCATCCAACAACGCTTCGCGGCCTTTGTGGAGACCATAAATGTCCGATGCGATCTTGTCGAGGGCGTCGTTGTACCTGCGCAAGCAAGAGCGTTTCATCTCGTCTGTCATGCTTTTACTCTTCCCACTTTCAAGATATTTTACGGCTGCTTCATACAAGGGGGCTTTTACGTTTTTCCGCAAGTGAGCCTGCACGCCATCTATGGTGATATGAGGACGAAATGCCAATGTTTTGTCCATCTCCGCTTCCACGCTACTTACTGCGTATAATATGGAGCCGGCAACAAAAAGATCATACCGGTCCTTCAAAGATGGTATGGAGGTATCGTTTAAAACTTCCCAGGGGGCTCTGTGATTATGAACCAAGATCATTTCTTCTTTTGAACCTTTGATTCTGTCAAGAATCACTTTGGCTTTTTTCATACACTCTTCCGTGCAATTCTTTAGTCTCAGATTATCATCACTGCCCAGGGCCACTACGGACATAACCAGAGATTTGGCTGGTTCCTGTGTCTTCCACAAACCATGCGTTAGTCCCGCCAACTTGATCGCTTCGATAAGCTGGGGAGAAAGTTTAAAACCGCTGGCAACTGCCGCGCTGTCATGCGCCGTGCGTTGAGCATTTGCGGCGAATGTCTCCATGTCTATGGGCCACAATGCCAGGCGGGAATCTTCTGCATACCCGTGCGATGGCAAACCCCAGGTGCCTGCATCGGCAGCTTCAGCGGGGAATCTCCTCGCGTAGAGCTCCTTGATCTTGCGACCTCCCCATGTTCCCGCGAGCCATAAACCGACTACGGCCATGGCGGCGACGGCGTACGTCACCGGGTCGGCAGACAATAACTGATGCCAGTTCAGATTTCCGGCCTTTGCGATGGCAGGCAGCAAGACGAGACCCGTCAGGGCCAACCCTGTTTGGGTAGGAGATGATCCGCGGCTGTAGCTGTACTGCGTGGTAAGATTACGAAACCCGAATGGCGAGAGCAGGACGGCGCCCTCCAGGACGAGTTTTTCCGCGGGATCTCCTGGAATTTTGGGGCCTGTCACCGTTACCTTTATCGCGCCTGCTTGATCGGGTTGCGCAACGACAGTCCGATCGTCTATCCATTGCTCAAACCTTCTCTTCTCGGATCTTATTTTTTCATTAAAATTACGCGCCAATTCGAACAGCGCTTGTATGCTAGGCATCAATGCTGCGCGTTTTTCCTCAAAATCCCCTTCCGAGTCATTCTCCAATATCCGATCCCAGTCATTTTTTGATGCAAGCACTTGCTTCACGCTTTCGATAAGGGGCGCATATTCTTTCAGCGTGTTTTGCATAATCGCCAGCTGCAGCATGCTTTTGTCCTCTTCATTGGCGGGAGGAGGTGTAAATATTCTTGGATTGAAGATATCGAAATGCGGCGTTGTGATGCCCGTCTCATACGCCTGTAACTCTATGTCTGCGTTCTGTATCTTTTTCAGTAATTCGTAGTGCTCTACTATCTTATTAAGTTCAGCGAACGTATTCTCAGTGACGGATAAAAAGCGCTCGGAGTTGATGAATTCCATCGTTTCAGTCGCACCGTATATTTGCTGCAAGGGATTGCCGATGAAATGTCCCACGCTTTCTTGAATGTTCTTTTGCGTCTGCAGCATGGTATTGACGGTAAACGGCAATGCGTTTTTCTCTTCCAGGAAACTCCAGCCCTTGAGCAAGCGTCTGGTCCCATCGCTCAATGCGTGCAACTCTTTTGCGCGACCACGCTTCACCAGCTGTTTTAGAATTTTATGAATCATGGATTCCACTGTTGCCAGAGGTTGCAGATCATCCAGGAGCGAGGCGTCTATAGCATTGGAGGCATGCCGATAGACATCCATGAACGGGCGATTCTTATCGGTAACGGCGAGAAGCGCATTCATTTCGATAAGACTTGCGTATGTTTCGACGGCTGCGTCGTGGATTGGCTTCTGCTCATCCGTGGCATCGGGAAATATCTCGCGCACCCACTCCGTGAATACTTTGCTCTCATGCAATCCTTCGTGCAATAGAGTGGTCCGACGCAAGGCCGCCATAGCATCCGAGTGCGTCTTGCCTTGATGTTGCGAGGGCAAAACGTTCGAAGGAGGGCTTGTAAGGAATAGGTCCAATGCTAGTACCAACGTGCCGTCCGGTTTCCACTCTGCCAATTGCCTTGAATTGCCATACTCTATCTTGATCTTCAATTCGCCTTTAAAAAGGTCCAGCCAAGGATATTGCTCACGCAAGAATGTCATTTGGTAGGTGATATCCGCCAACGCATGAAGCCACCACTTGTCCAAACCATCTTCGCGAATACCCAGAAGCTCTGCCAGGGCCTTGCGCTGTGTGTCATCCTTGATTTCCATCGCTGAACTATGAATATGCCCATCATTGAGTGTCGCTGTGGCAATAAGTCTAGGATCGGTAAAAGCCCTGCCCGCTTTCGCTTCAATGCCCATGTAAGAATTGCGAAACACTCTTTGGATGTCAGATTTTCTTGTCTGGGTTTCCGGAGCAAGCGTATCTGCGCGTGGACATTGGCCTGGGCAGAAAAGAAGATCCACGCTCAAGGCAATGGCTATGATTTTGTGGAAAAATCTCAAGCAATCCTCCCGATCAGAAATCACCTGTAACCTCTGATCTGGTAGTATTTTAACTTAGATTTTTCCCTTTGTCAAGGGAGGTTTTCCTAACTATGCTTAAGGAAGGTGCTTAAATCGTCTTCGTAGAAGACTTTCATGAGGGTTAAGCCTTGGGGAGGAACGGTGATACCAGCAGCGGCGCGGTCCTTCCTATCTATGATGGCGGACATGCTTTCAGGATCGCGCTTGCCCTGACCGATTTGGATGATTGTTCCGACCATGCTGCGCACCATGCGATAAAGAAAGGAATTCCCGACTATATCAAAAACGAATGTCTTTTCGGAATTAGGGGAAATACGGGACATGACCCGAGTTGGCTTTTTAATTCGGGATCGTGTCCCAGTATTTCCGGCAAAGTCATGTCCCCCAATTTCCCTAACGTTCACGCGATGCATGGTCTTCACGGTGTTTTCCGGTTCCGTTCCGGAATTCACGCCGAACGAAGAAAAATCATGCGTGCCCAGCAATAATTTCGCGGCCTTCTCCATCGGCGCTAGCCGCATTTTTTCCCACGTGAACATCACGTGGGCCCTTTCCAGCGCCGGAGGTACGCTGCGTTGCAGCACGGTGTAGCGATACCATTTTCCCTTCGCGTCATGCCGCGCGTGAAACCCTGCGGGTTTTTCATGCATTTCCAACACGGCCATGTCTTCGGGGAGAATATGTCTCAAGCCCGCGTGGATTCTCGCGATCGGGAACGCGCAATCAGTCGTGAAATGGGCTACTTGTCCGCGCGCATGCACACCCGCGTCGGTGCGGCTCGCGCCGAAAAGCTTCACCGGTGCATGCGTAACGGCTTCGAGCGCTTTTTGCAATTCGGATGCGACGGTGCGAAAACCATTTTGGGCTTGCCAGCCATGGAAGGCCGTGCCGTCGTACTCGACGATAAGGGCTAAAGTGCGGAGCATTGTCATCCTGAGCACAGCGAAGGATCTAGTTTGAAAGGACAAGATCCTTCGTCGGCTTCGGCCTCCTCAGGATGACAGAGAAACTAGAGACTGCTTAACCAATTCTTCGGCTATCTGCACGGCATTCAGCGCGGCGCCTTTGAGCAGATTGTCGCTTACGACCCATAGATTCAAACCATGCGGCACCGTGTCGTCCTCACGAATACGGCCGACAAAGGTTTCGTATTTACCGGCTGCGTGAATCGGCATCGGATAAATACCTTTTTTGGGGTCGTCCATCACGCATACACCGGGGGCCTTGGCCAAGAGTGCACGCGCTTGGTCTGCCGAGAGTTTTTTCTCTGTCTCGATATTGACACATTCGCTGTGGCTGATGAAAACGGGAACTCGAACGCAGGTGGCGGTGACTTTGATTGAGGCGTCGCCCATGATTTTCTTCGTCTCCTGCACCATTTTCATTTCTTCTTTCGTGTAGCCGCTGTCCAAAAATACGTCGATTTGTGGTATCAGATTGAAGGCTATCGGATGCGGGAACTTGCTCGGTGCGACCTTGTGCCCCTTGCTAAGCGCGTCGGTTTCGTTTCTGAGCGTCTCCATCGCGATGGCCCCGGCGCCGGAAACGGATTGATACGTGGACACGACGATTCGCTTAATCTTCGCGGCATCGTGCAGTGGCTTCAGTGCAACAACCATCTGTATCGTGGAGCAATTGGGATTTGCGATGATGCCCAGATGTTTGGCTATATCGCTAGGATTAACCTCCGGCACAACCAATGGCACATCGGCTTCCATACGAAACGCGCTGGTGTTGTCCACAACGATGGTCCCGGCCTTCAACGCGTACGGCGCAAACTCTTTGCTGATAGCCGCCCCGGCGCTGAACAAGCCGATCTGAATCCCCTCAAAAGAATTCGGCGTCAATTCTTGCACAGCGATTTGCCTGCCCGCGAAAGACACCGATTTGCCCACCGATCGATGCGATGCCAGCAGGCGCAACTCGCGCACCGGAAATTTGCGGTCTTCCAGCACTTTGATCATTTGCTGGCCCACGGCCCCCGTAGCGCCGACAACAGCGACGTTGAACCCCTTGTTCATTAGGAACCTTTTCCCTCAGCGACGTATTTTGCCACGCGATCCCCTACTTCGGTTGTCCCCATGCCCATTTTTCCTGCCGACAAACTCTTCAAATCATGCTTCACCAAATATTGCACGGCCTTTTCAATGCGTTGGCCCGCGGCATGCTGCCCAAGAAAATCCATCATCATGCCGCCCGCGCAAATTGCCGCCAGTGGATTTATCACGTTTTGGCCCGTGTACTTTGGCGCGGATCCGCCGATGGGCTCAAACATCGAGGTGCCTTGCGGATTGATATTGCCGCCGGCCGCAATCCCCATCCCACCTTGAATCATCGCGCCCAGATCCGTGATGATGTCGCCGAACATATTGTCCGTGACAATCACGTCGAACCACTCGGGATTTTTTACCATCCACATGCAGGTCGCATCCACGTGCGCGTAGTCGGTCTTGATCTTGGGATAATCTTTCGCCACCTCGTGGAACGCGCGCTCCCACAAATCGAACGCGAACGTGAGCACATTGGTCTTCCCGCAAAGCGTCAGCTTGTTGTCCTTGTTGCGTTTTTGCGCGTAGTCAAAAGCATAGCGCAGGCAGCGTTCGACGCCTTTGCGCGAATTGATGCTCTCTTGAATCGCGATTTCATCGGGTGTTCCCTTTTTGGAAAATCCTCCCGCGCCGCAATACACACCCTCGCTGTTTTCACGCACGCCTACTAAATCCATTTCCTTCTGGCCTTTGCCCTTGAGAGGAAATTCTACGCC
>CAZOWS010000368.1:0-5978 GCA_964583365.1 uncultured Actinomycetota bacterium | reverse complement strand
CTATCGTATCGGTAAGGCCACCGCGCAATTTCTGGGCGTGAAACGTATCGTCGTGGGGCGCGATATGCGTAGCTCCGGGCAACCTTTGTCCAAAGCTCTTTGCAAGGGAATCACGGATACGGGCACGGACGTCGTATGGATAGGGCAATGCTCTAGTCCCATGTTGTATTTTGCCGTGGGGCATTATGGGGTTGGCGGCGGCGTGATGGTAACCGCGTCGCATAATCCGGCACAATACAATGGAATGAAATTCTGCCGTAAGGAAGCGAGACCCATTGGATCGGAAAGCGGGTTGAAGGATATTGAGGCCCGCGTGAACGCGTTGGTTGGGACCAAGCAGGGTCGGGGAAAAATCAAGCGCAGCGGCAAAATCACCCCCAAGCCTGTGTTGGCTGCCTACGTGCGGCACGTGATGGCATTTGCCCATGGCATCAAGCCCATGCGTATTGTGATGGACGGTGGCAACGGAATGACCGGGAAGTTTTTGCCGGCGATTATCAAGAAGCTCCCGCTGACCGTGACGAAAATGTATTTTAAGCCCGATGGGACTTTCCCTCATCACGAAGCCGATCCGTTGAAAGATGAAAACATCGTGGATTTACAAAAAGAGGTGCTGCGGCAGAAGGCCGATCTCGGCATTGCGTTTGATGGAGATGGGGACAGAGTGGCCTTCGTGGACGAGAACGCGCGCCGCGTGCCCAACGATTTGATCAGCGCGATGATCGCGCGCGAAATGCTTTGTGCGGGGGCGAAACCCAAAACAGCCATTGTCTACGATCTGCGCTCCAGTTGGGTCGTGAAAGAAGAAATACTCGAGTGCAAAGGCAAGCCAATTGAATCGCGGGTGGGGCATTCCTTTATTAAGGCGCTGATGCGCGACCATGACGCGGTGTTCGGCGGGGAAGTCTCTGGCCATTATTATTTCAAAGAAAACTATTTTGCCGACAGTGCCGATATCGCCTGGATAAAAATCCTCAATGTTTTGAGCAAGGAGAATCGCAAATTTTCCGATGTCGTCGTCCCGCTACGCCGCTATTTTGCGACCGGAGAGATCAATTTTCATGTCGCGGACAAGGACGCGGTGATCGGCAAGCTTAAGCAACAGTATCGGGATGGTAAAATCTCCGAGAAGGACGGCGTGAGCGTGCATTACAAGGATTGGTGGTTTAATGTGCGGCCGTCCAACACCGAGCCGGTTTTGCGCTTGAATCTGGAGGCCAAGACTCAGCAGGCGATGGAGCAAAAGAAGGCCGAAGTTGAGAGAATATTAACTGCATGAAAAGAAAAGATTCCGGGTTTGCGGTAGTGCTGGTGACATGCTCATCGGCAAAGGAGAGCGAAAAGCTCGCGAGGGGGATACTCCAAGAACGTCTTGCAGCTTGCGTAAATGCGGTCGGCATGGTAACTTCCTATTTTTGGTGGAAGGGAAAAATTGACCGTGGCGAGGAAGTGTTGTTGATTATCAAGACTCGGCGGTCTGCGTTTGCTGCTTTGAAAGAGTACGTGAAGCAACATCACAGCTACGAAGTGCCCGAGGTGATTCTGCTTTCCATCGATGAGGGACATAAGCCTTATTTAGATTGGATTGGGGAATCGATGAGGGCGCAAAGATAGGTAATGTGTCATCCTGAGCACATTCGGCTTCGCTCAGTGTAAACTCCGCGAAGGATCTTGTAAGGCGGGCTAGATCCTTCGTCGTCCGCCACTGCTGCAATGGCGGACTCCTCAGGATGACAGTACACATCTGTGACTGTGACCTGTTCTGGGGTTTTTATTTTTGCGTGTGTATTTTGTGACAGAATTCAATAGGAGGGTATAAGTATGTCCGTGCATTCTAGTTTGAAAAATTCTGGTGGAGGTTTGAAAGTGAAGCGCTCGGTGATGAAACGCCATGAGCGCGTGGACGAATTGAAAAAGCAAGGCCGTTGGAAACAGGGAGACAAGATTTTCGGGCTTCCGAAGACCAAACAATCAGAATAAAGGCGGCATTGAAAGGTTCCAACCGGGGGTTCACTCTTCTCGAGTTGTTGGTTTCCGTCGGGCTGCTGGCGTTGCTGGTGCTCACGCTCTCCATGGTTTTTTCTCAGGGCCTAAAAGCCCTGCACACCGGATATAATCGGGCTGAAATGTATTCCAGCGCGCGCACAGCGTTGGAGCAAATGCTGCGCGAAATACCCTCGGCGATTTGCGATGGGACGGTCGGATATCCTTTGTTCGGGTATGATGTGCCGAATCACCAAGCAGACGGCACGGGGCCTGAGCTTTATTTCATGGGCAAGGTACCGGGTGCCGGGGATAGCGATGTCGTGGAATTGGGTTATTGGTGGAAGCGTGACCCCGGGGCGAATACTGGGGATTTGATGCGCTTTTACGTAAACGATGAGATAAAGACGACCACCATTTTTGAGCTGTATACGCCTGCCTTGCGACCGAATTATGCCACCGGTAATTCCAACGTGCTGGCCCAAAATGTCACAAATCTTGTCATCGCGTATTATTATCGAAGCAGTCTTACTGGCGCCACGCCGATGACCAAAGTGCCGACATGGGATTCGACGCAAAATCTCGTGCCGAATCTGGACGCCGGAGGGAATAATAAAAATCCGGATGGTCCGCCCGATGCCATCGAGATCAGCCTCACCGTGAAGGACAAATTGCTCAAAGAACAACCCAAGACGCTCACCGTATACATTCCGTTGGAGACCTGATCCATGCGCCGTAACGACAACGGGGTGGCGCTGATATTCACGCTGGGGGTTCTTACTTTATTGATGAGTCTTGGGTCAGCCTTCGTGATGAGTATGCTTTCGGAAAATCGGCAAACCGAAGAATTTATTCGTACCCTTCAAGCCAGGCTGGCTGCTCAGGCCGGCGTCGAGCGCGCGATCGCCGAGTTGCGTTTGGGTGCAGAGACAAATTTCGCCGCGCACTCGGGGCAATCGTGGTATTGGCAATCGGCCACGCAGCCTTCCTATCAGCGCGCTGGCCACAACGACTCGGGTCTTGTCGGGACAACCGCTTCCTACACGCTCAATATCGTGGATTTGGCCCGGCAGATTTACGTCAACGATAGCCATTCGCATTTGGATGCTCTCTTGCAGGGTCTCCCCGGCATAGGGCCAGTGCTTTCGGCGAGGATTCAAGCCGCGAAAACAGGCCCCACGCAATGGCTTCCCAATGGTCGATTTAGGACGAAGAAACAACTGGATAGGGTTTCGGGTATTGGAAGCGTGACGTACGGAGACATCAAAAACTTGGTGAGTCTTACGGGCTATCAGGATCCCAACACGATGGATCTCCTTGCCGGTGGGACATCGCCAACTTTTCAGGCCACGCCGCGCGCACCGATCAATGTCAATACGGCCCCCAGGGAAGTTCTGGCGGCTGCTTGGGAACCTTTTTTGACGAGCCAGACGGAGGCGTTGAGCGTTGCCGATGATCTCATCGTCTGGCAACATCGAAATGCCGCGCCGGTTGTCCCCATGAACAATTGGAATGATTACATGCGCTGGTTGAATGGCCTGCGAACGCGCGCTGCCGGCGCGGGCATTACGGATGCCGAATTTAATAATCTACGCGATTGCGTCAATCCGAATCGTAAAAACGGTTGGGGTCCATCATCTGCGACCACCGTACATAAAAAGTACACAACGGAATTTTGTTTTCACTCGGGCGGCTTTTACGAGATTCAATCCACGGGGAATGTGTTGGGCAGTGCGGGACAGGCGCTGTCGTCGGTCACGGTTAGCAGCACCGCGCAGATTTTTAAGATTTTCAATCAAACGAAAAGGGAACAGTTTCATGCCGGGAACCGTGGAACAGCTACTGCGCCGGTTTTTGATAACGGAGAATTTCGCAATCTCACCTGGGCGGATAATTGCCCGGTCAACTCCACGCAAGAAACAGCCACCGGTTATCTGGCGGATTATGACAAAGTCAACGATTCCCTCAAATTAGGGTTTTGGGATGATTTTGAAGATACGGCTTTTTCTTTGGCGGTGTGGGTCAACCGCGACACCAAAAGCACATTTTCCAATTTCAGGATTGAGAATAGTGATGCGCGTTTCAACACAGGGGAGGTTCTCAACGACCTGGAATTACATCACGGCACATCGTCACTATCGCCTATCACCAGTACTGAATATCTTAACAGCAGATTTGGGGAAATCGATTTAGCCTACCAGGGTTGGAGGACGCCCACGTTCGGCTATACTTCTCGTGCCGCATGGATTTTTGGAAACGCCTACATTCGCGTGGATGTAATCGAAGACGATGCGGGTTTGAAAGCCAACGCTGAGTCAGGTCATGATGACGTGGGCCAATTGGGATTTCGTGGGCATGGCGCTCCAGGCCCCCTGGTTTTGTATAGGGTGTATGCGAGATATCCGGGCATTCACTATTGGCCCAAGAATGCCGGGGGATGGGAACATTCGAGCATTTATCAGAATCCTTTGGGCGGAGATTCGGCCTGGAAAGCTAATTCGAATGGCGATCCCGGCGATTATGACCGGGAAATATTTTCCAATAATCCGGTTAGAACGAATTGGTATGATTTAGCAAGCAATAAAATCACAGAAGATGATGGAAGCAAATTGCCAAGAATTTTGACAGAAGGAAAGGTTCTCTCTACGGACGGCAGCACGTATAAAGAATCGTGCATCAAGTTTCCTGAGCGATTGGTTTTCGAGTTAGCATGGCGAAGAGATATTACGGGCGCCGACCTCGAGCCTCCAGAAAATAGATATAAAATATTTGATTTCGGGTACCGGTATCGTCAGCGAAGGACGTATCGTTTACATACCGTCAATCGTATCAACCTCTTCGGCTATGATCCATCCGTCAGGTTAGTTCTAACCCAAGAAAACGACACGACGGGGGCGGTGGAGGCAGATATCAATTTCCCTGGATTTGTGACCCCGTATAGTGGAGAGATAACGGCACCCACTAGCGAAAATGGCACATTGGTGCTTAAAAACAATGGCTCTTTTCCATCTTGGGATAATGTGCGTGTGATTACGCCAACCGGGGATTATCTATCACCCGTGATAGATGCGGGTACGGCAAGAGTGCGATGGGGGACAATGGCTTGGACGGTGACAATTCCGGCTTCGGCCAGCGCTGATCTTGAAGTGGTTACATTCGAGCCTCAGACATTTGACACGCAAGCTGCTGCAGATAGCAATGGGTTGGATGATTGGTTTACACCAATATCTGGACATCGCGCTGCCGATGACACCATTACATTAGATGGACACAATATCGGGGAGGCCATCGATCGCTTGGGTGGAGGCAAGGGCAGGTTAAACACCAGCGGCTCAGCCATCGTGGGTAATTACTTAGGCAACAACGAAGGAACAACTGCTCCAACGTTGGTCCCGTATAGTTTTCCCACGCGTGCGCGTCATACCGAGCTGGGTCACAGCTATCGGTTCTTGCGCTACAGGATGTGGATGACAAGCCAGCGTCGTACAGACTTTCCACCAACCTCTACGCCGCGAGATTTTCGTCGCGACGATGCGAATTACCTCCGCCAAACGCCTGTTTTGGAAGACGTGACTGTGACCTATATTCCACGTACAATTATCACCGCGTCCCACGAGGGGTCGGACTAAATGAAAAAAAAGATATTCGATAATCCGCGATTCAAGATGATAGCCGGTGTGGCAATTGCTGGGCTGGTGGTGTTGACTCTGTTGGATGCCGCGTTAGTCAACAGATACCAAGCCCAGAGCGCTACGGGCAGGGATTTAGCCGCTCAGCAATTCAAGCAAAACATAGAGGACTTTTTTTCCGTGCGTTTTGGCGCGTTGCTTGCACTGAAATCTTTTTACGAGTCCTCCGACACGATCGCGACCCAGGAATTTCAGACATTCTCTTCGGGCCTGCTCAAGGAAATACCCGATTACCGCGCGCTCGCATTTGTCGACAATAATTTTTTCATTCGCGAAGTCTATCCTGTCCGCGGGAACGAGGCATTG
>CAZOWS010000367.1:0-3764 GCA_964583365.1 uncultured Actinomycetota bacterium | reverse complement strand
GTGATCCCGCGCTCGGTCGAACAAATCGCCGCCATCGTACAACTCGCCAACACCGAGGGATTTCGCATCGTCCCTCGTGGCTCGGGCACCGGCCTTTCCGGAGGCGCCATTCCCGTCGAAAACAGCATCGTCATATTGATGACCGCTTGGGACAAAATTTTGGAAATCGACAAAATGAATCGCTGCGCGTGGGTGGAACCCGGCGTGATCACGGGCGTCTTTCAGTCGGAGGTGGAAAAAGTCGGACTGTTTTATCCGCCCGATCCCGCCTCCGCCGCGATATGCACACTCGGCGGGAACGTGGCCGAGAACGCGGGAGGGTTGCGCGGCCTGAAATACGGAGTGACAAAACATTACGTGATCGGTTTGGAAGTCGTGCTGCCGACCGGGGACATCGTTACGCTGGGCGGCAAGGCGATCAAGGACGTGGCCGGCTACAATCTCAAAGAGTTGATGGTGGGCTCCGAGGGCACGCTGGGAATTTTTACCAAAATTCTTTTAAAGCTCATTCCGAAACCGATGTTCACGATGACGATTCAAGCAGGCTTTTCTTCGTACGCCGACATGATCGAGGCCATTGCCATGATTCATGCGACCACCGTGACGCCTAGCCTCATGGAGTTTTTGGATCAAACCACGTTGCGCTGTGTCGAGGCCTTCGCGGGCTGCGGTTTGAACGCCGACTGGGAAGGCTTGTTGTTATTGGAATTTGACGGTGAGCCGCCTGTCGTTCACGAGCATTCGCGTGTTGCACACGAGATTCTCAAAAAATGCAATGTGGCCAGCGCTCTCACGAGCTGCGTGCCAGAACAATCGTTGAAACTCAAAGCCGCAAGAAAATCTGCTTTCTCCGCGCTGGCGAGGCTCAAGCCGACCACGATTTTGGAAGATGTCACGGTGCCACCTAGCGCGATCGGTGCAATGATGACGTTTATTGGCGGCGCGGCGAAAAAGCACAAAGTCTTTTTAGGCAATTTTGGTCATGCGGGCGACGGCAATTTGCACCCAACGGTTCTCACGGACGAGCGCGATGCGGCTCAAATGCGGCCGGCGCTCGCAGCGCTGAATGAAATTTTTCTCGAGGCGATTCAACTGGGCGGGACCATCACGGGTGAACATGGAGTGGGACTGGCCAAGAAAGAATATTTGCCCAAGCAAGTGGGCGCTCCGGTAATAGAACTCATGCAAAAAATCAAAGCTGCTGTGGATCCCAAGCAGGTGCTCAATCCGGGGAAAGTGTTTTCGGTGAAGCCAAAATGCGAAGGGAAATACGTCGTTGATCCACTTGTCTGACATCATCACCCCCCACCCTGGCCCTCCCCCTCAAGGGGGGAGGGTACACGGCTTTGCTGATGTCCTCGCGCAATGCATGCATTGCGGGCTTTGCCTGCCCACTTGCCCGACGTATCAGATCACCAAAAATGAGACGTCCTCCCCGCGCGGCAGGATACGGCTTGTCCAAGGCGTCCTTGATCGCAAGATAGCTGTCTCGGAACATTTCAAACAGGAAATGAATTTTTGTCTCGGCTGCTACGCGTGCATGACGGCGTGCCCCGCGGGCGTGCGGTACGATGAAATTTTGGAGAAAGGGAGGGATGCGCTACCGGCCGGACGAATACAACGCAGCCTATTAAGATTTTTATTTTCTAAAAAATCCCGGCTACGACTGTTGACGCGCCTCTTCATGCCGTGGAAGAAATCCAGCCGGGATATGTTTCCACCCTTGATTCCATCCGTGGGCCCCCTACGCGCGCGCGTTGCCTTGTTCACGGGCTGCGTGATGGACATGATGTCGGCCTCGATTCACTCCGACTCAATACAAGTGCTGACGCGCAACGGCTGCGAAGTGCATTTGATCCCAGGGGAAGAATGCTGCGGGGCATTGCTCGGGCATTCGGGTGACCGGGAGGGCGCCAAAACATTGGCCCAGAAAAATATCGCCGCGTTCGGAACAAATTTTGACGCCGTGGTCGTCAATGCAGCCGGATGCGGCGCGTATCTCAAACAATATTCCGCCCTCGTAGGAACGACCGCAAAAGATTTTAGCGCGCGTGTGTTCGATATTCAGGAATTTTTGTATCGCCTGGGGCTTGTCGAACCGCCGACGCCGATCGCTAAAACGGTCGCGGTCCAGGAGCCTTGCCATCTTGTGCACGCGCAAAAGGTCTCGGGGCAAGTCGGCAATCTTTTAAAGAAAATAGCAGGCCTCACGATAGTTCCGCTGGAAGGGGCCAAAGACTGTTGCGGCAGCGCGGGTATTTACAATCTCACGCATTACCGCGATTCAATGCAGTTGTTGGACGTAAAAATGAAACGCGTCGCGCAATCGGGCGCGGACATGCTCGTCGCGGCTAATCCGGGATGCCTCTATCAACTGCGCTGGGGTGTTCGTCGCCATGGGCTAAAAATGGAAGTACTGCATCCGATAACGCTGCTCGCAAGGGCGTATGAATTAGGGAAACACATCACAAATTGATTAATTCGGGGTTATGGTGTCTGTCCCTCGAATTCCCAATTATTCCACTCACAGATTAAATTTTTCGACGACAACGTCTCCGAGGATTTTGGCCGAGCAGGCCATGCGCACGTCTTTGGGGAATTTATTGAACACTAGATTTTCCAACTCGTCGTCTACGGGAGGCGAAAGATTTTCGGGACCAGCCAGCACGCGTATGGGATCGGTCCCGCAATACCCGAACTCGCAGTCCGAACGCATGTCTATACTATGCAGCTTCGCCACGGCAAGAACCGACAGCCCCTCTTTCACTTCAAACGTCGTATTGTCGGGCATGAACGTGATCTTGGGCATGCGGCCTATTGTACGCGATACTCTTGAAAGAAATCTAGCGTGATGGATTGGGTTTGGGGGGATATTTTTTGGACTTCCTGACAGAATATTTTTAGATCGTTGATGGGAAATGGCTGAACTCCGTCGGAGAAAGGCCGGAAAAAATTGTCGTAATGGGTTGGGAAAACAATTTTGGGTTGCGTGATACGCATCAGTTTCGGTATGTATCCGGGGGTGAGACTCGTGACATTGGCCATCACGATATCGGCCTGGAAGCCTTGTAGCGATTGCTCGTCAAGGTCGCTGCCCGATGTAGCAAAGAAACTCACGATTCCAGATCTAAAATGATAGCAGCGATTTTCCAGGTTGCGATAACCCCCAACGCCTAGCGGCAAATGTTCGCTTTCCTCCACGTCACCAAAAAAAGGCTTGAACAACCAGATTTTGCCGTGCTGGGCCTTGCCTACTTGGACCGTAAACGGGCCTGCCTGCATGGTCTCGCCACCCGAGACTTCGACGATTTGACTCTCGGGGACTTTGTGCAGGCGCATGATTTTTGCGGTTGTGGCGGAACCGACAACTTTGGCGCCCGTGCGCAACGCGATGGAGGCGGCATCCAAACAATGGTCAAAATGCGTATCGGTTATAAAAATAAAGTCTGCTTTGGGAATTTTTTCCCTAAGGATTTTTTCATTGGGTTTTAGCGCCCCAAAATAGATTTGTGGAAATCCGACGCGCGTTAAATACGGGTCTACGAGCAAGACGCTGTCTCCCTCTTGAACCTTAAAACCGGTTGTTCCGAGCCATTGAAAGCTACTCTCGTTGGCAGCTAGCGGTGTGGAATAATGCGTGCTCCAACGTTTCTCAATATGCGTTTGCGGAAGCACTCGCTCGAACAAATCCAAGGGGTCGAGAATGTTTTGGAACGGGAAAAGAAGGAGAAGACCCGTTATGAACCGCGGAAATGCGGGGACAC
>CAZOWS010000366.1:0-5640 GCA_964583365.1 uncultured Actinomycetota bacterium | reverse complement strand
TGAATTTGGCCGTTGGCCAGAAAGACGGGCAAGTTTTCCGGATTGACCCAGTCCTTCAAACCCGAAATGACTTTCGCATCCGGAGCGGCCCAGAGGATATGCCACATCTCGGTTTTGCCCCATTGCCCGGCTTCCATGTCTTCGGCCTGCCCGTCATGCGGATGCACTTGCACGGAGATTGGCTCGTTGGCGTCTATCAATTTGAATAACAGTGGGAAACGATCGGGATATTTTTCAGCTACGTCGCTGCCGAGCAATTCTTTCGGAAAGCGTCGAACAAGATCGGATAGCGGCAGGCCTTCGTAAGGGCCGTTGGCGACAATGCTGACATCGTCACCAAGGCAAGCGATCTCCCAGGATTCCCCTATTTTTTTGCGCAGGGGTATCGAGCGATTTAGCTGGTTCTTAAGATTTTGCCCGCCCCAAATCTTTTCTTTATAAATAGGCCGGAACATCAGCGGATACGCGAGATAATTTTCTTGTCCCATGCGGGCCGATGTTAAGCCAAAATTTTAATGCGGGCAAGGGATAGATTAGAAATGCAGTGCCATTTCCGCCGCTTCAGGGTTCTCTATAACCCTGGTCTCCTGCAGGATCGTCGTGATGGGCCTGTTCCGCCATGCTTCTTTGATCGGATGTTAAAAATGGATTACCCTGGGTTTCGGTGGACAATCGTCCCAGCTCCGAGAGTCGCCAGTTTTTTTCGTTGATTGTTCTATCTAAATTCATCCACTCGGGATTGTTCAGCCGGGCGGGCGGCAGGGTTGAAGGTGTTTGATATAGCTCCGTATTGGGCATGGGGCCAATCATGCTGACAGGATCAAAATCACGGGCACCACCTCCCTTGCGCCACGTTTACCGCCTTGGCCCGGTATTTGCGAATTGGGATGTTCAGCAAAATAAAGGCACCTGTCAGCAGAAAGTTGGCGACTTTGAAGTATTACGCAGCATGGTGTATCTCGTTTCTTGTCTCTACATCTAATGGCCGAGGGCCAAGAATGCCCGGAAAATCCTTTCGATGCATCAAATCTCTTTGCAACCCTTGAGATATTTTCATCAGCCATTTTTGTAGGTATATTTCTATTGCAGGGTTCTCGCTCGCTAAATCTTTTGCAACTTCCCTAAGAAATTGATCGAGGGATTGTGTTGCCATCTTTGCGATGCAATCGTTAAGCTCCAGCAAACCTAAATGCGCATGTATCGATTTACCGGATATCTTTCGAACAAGTTTTGCCACAGCTTTGAGAACAAATCCGCCGAAGGTGCCTCTGGAGGTTGGGCTTTCCCCTTCCACGAGCCTGGAACCAAACAAGGCATCTATGAATTGTCGTTTTTCCACAGGAGTCATGTCCTGGGTAAGATAGACTTCTAAGAGCAAATAATACTTGTTTAAAAGTTTAGGAAAGCATGCGTAGAAATGACCAAATTGTGAATCCAATTGCAGTGTCTGCGAGACTGCTTCCTCGAATTGCGCCAACCTGAACTCCACATAATTATTCCAAAGCGGACGCTCGTCGCCCCCGTCAATAAAAACACCTTTTTCACCCATGGCCTGAAGCAAAATGGCGCCCGGCGCGTACGGATGCCTAATTATCAGCCCCTGCAGTTCTCTGAGATCCTGGATGTCAAGACGCGACAATGCCTCGTTGATTTTTTCTTCCACATCCGAATGCGATATTACAGATAACCTTTCTACTAGATTTCCGAGTGTTTCCCGAACCGGTATCATTAATAACTCTTTTTCGCCAAGCGATCGGAAATCCCTTTTTCCTTTAAGGATGTCCCCATTGGAACTCGGCTCTGCATCAAGCCAATGACTGATCCAGGCATGAGCTTGACCGCGTTGCAGAAGGAAGCTGGCGCCCGGATATTGTTCGTGCTTTGCAACAAGAAGATCCAACAAATGGTCATCCCGACTGACAATCAAAAGGTATTGATTTAAAACAAATTTTATTTTCTGGAAATCCTCGCTGCTTGTCACGTCAGACAAATGACAGGCTAAGTTGGCTGGATCCTCAAAATATTTATACAGTCCGAGATTTAGCATAGCCAAATCATGCATGCCCTCGGTTTCGAGGCAAATGCCGGCGACCTGCGGTATATTGGCATAAAACGTGACCATATTACGCCATGGTGAGGAGATACCATGTCCGTCACGGATTTTGATCAAATCAGCGCGACTGTAGGATGATATCTCTCCAATATTTCTGACTATGCGTGGAATTTCATGATAAAAATGGGTCACGATGTCATCCCCCTTATGCCTTTCAAAAAACTCTTCGGTAAATATTTTTTCTATTTGCTTTTTATCTCTTAAGAGAACGGCGACCACATGTTGCCAATATTCGTCCAGAAACACCAAAGAAGGAAAAACACACTTGCCTGCATTGTGTTCTAAAATAACCCAAACATTGCTCAATCGCTTTTCTTGAATAACATTTAGAATCATATTCCTGCCTTCCATAGTTTTCTTGGATATTTCGGAGGGAGATAGCTCTCCTGGGTGGTGATGCACCCAGAATGTTGTGTGCCAACTATTTCGCCGTTGAGGATCCAGGTACCAACTGCGAGGCTTGATGGGATGATAGGGGTCCGGATCTAACGTATGATCAATTGCCAACAATATGGATGCTCGGTCGCGAAAGCCTGTGGCGCGTTCCAATATGCCTGCGGAGACTCCGGGCAAGCGCAATTTTTCAACAATAGATATCAGGGATTGCAATTCAGATTCATTCAAATGCAACTTTTTCGCTCCGTGATCGCGCAACCTTGCGAGGAGATCTTCGATTTTTATAGAATTTGTTGGTGAAAATATTAATTTGGCGCGGCTTTCTAAAGTGCCGGGAGGCAGCCAAATATCATCCAATGCGTTTTGCAAAATGGGTTGTAATTTGCTTCGGAGATTCGCTGGCCGTCCTCCGCCTTGAACAGCAAAGGAACCGTTGGATAGGCGAACGGCAACCACATCCTTCACGCCCTTTTTGCGATAGATATCCAAGTGGGAGTCGTATTCCCAGTCATGGGCGTTCACGGGTGTGCCGTCCGCAAAAATATGAGGATCCCCATGCAACGGTTCGGCTTGAAGCTCAAAAAATTCCCGATAGTGTTTCAACTCGTCGAATTGAGAGGATATTTCAGCAAAAAGCACTTCATTGCCTTTCCCCGGCGCCGTGGGGTGATATTGCCGCAGCTTGCGACGAAAGATTGCATCGATTTGGGTCCAGCTTGTATCGGGTTCTAAATTCCATGCTTTCAATGCTGCCACTACCCTTGGCGGCAAGACAACTTGCCTATCCTTGGAAAGCATATGTCTCCATGGTTTGCCTTGCACGTACAAGTGCATGGCGGGCAGCAATCTCGTGCGAAATTCGAACAAAGTCGGCGCATTGGCGGTCCAGAGATGCATGAACTCTTTATCCATTTCCACCATGAGGTTGCGCGCGGGGACGGCCAAACCTTTGCTCACGCCGAACTTATCTTGCCAATACTTCAGCAGCAATCCATCGTTGAACATTTCCCGGCTTCCCGTTTTCATGCCCGTGCGCTCTTGGTATAAAAGCATTTCAAAATGGGATTGCATCAGCGCCCGGACGCGAATTTCTTCCGCACTCAAGGGAATCGGTGCGATTTCAGTTCCACGCAAAACTTCGCGCCAGGGTTCTCTGCAAAAATACTTGTAATAGGCCGGAATCCATTGTTTCAAGAATTGTTCCGGCGTGTTGTAAAAACTGGACCAATCGCCCCACAACTCGGTGTAGGCTTCTTGAAACATGGTTTTTGCCGACACCGCGCCGGCCATCCCCACGTTCAACTTTTCGAGCCAAAAGTCCGCGTCGAAAGCCCGCTGTTTAAACTCTTCCACTTTTGTCCTATCTCCTCCTGCGATATGCCGCAATAGATCCCGAAAATAATCTTCCAATTCGTCGCGGACCACGGCGTCCTCATCAAACTTGACCGGCAATGTGCCTTTTTGTCCTTCTAGAGTATGGTCCCAGCTTCGACCTTGAAAATACAACGCGAATGCGGGTATCCATCGGGTTCTAAAATCTTCCGCTGTTGGCTCCGCCTTGCCCCAAAAATCTAAAAAATACTCGTAGGCTTGTATATACGCCACGGCGGCGAGATTCGCCACGCCTTTACCGACGCCATACGTGTTTTGCCAATATCCGAAGCGCTCGCCGTTGGTGAAAAGTTGCATGACACGAAGGGGCTTTGCGGATTGAGCGTCGGTCATCAGCATTTTAAAATGCTCGTGCAAAGTTGCTGCAATGCGCGCATCCTCGGTATTGCGCGCCGGGAATTGCACCTCTTGCCTGGCCAAAGATGGCTCCCATGCTTCCCCCTTGAAAAAGCGATGCATCGCCGGCACGATTTGCTCCTTCATGTGAGCGGCAGTGATTTCAGCTTCCGGAATTTTTGTGCGTATGGTTTGGAAAAGCTTATCGTATATTTTTCCGGCAAGCGCAGCCTCGGATGTTTCCAATCCCAAATTCTCTTTCCAATACGCGAGGTTTGCTCCACCCAGATACAACATCTTCAAATCGTTGTACGTATCCTCCGACGTTGCAAACCAGAGATTTTCGATATGTGCCGCCATGCGAGAACAAATTTGCAATAAGAGGACAGCCTCCTGCGCATTTCCAGGCAATGCCCGAAATTCCTGGGGAAGCCGTTGGTCCCAATCTGCGAGCAAGTGATACATCGGGGCTATTTGAGTTTTCGGTATTTTTGCCAAGATATCCTGCAAGTCCGATTCACTGACGCGCAAGTCCTTACTAAAGGATTTGGCAATGCGCGCTAGCAGTCCCCTGTAACCACCATCTGCTTCTCGCCTGTCTCTGTGCGATGCACCGGCTTGGATATTGGGGTCGGACATCGAGGTCATGGCTTTTTCCCACGCCTCTCGTCCGTCCTCATCCTGCGCAATGCTCTTCGGCGCCAAGGCAAAAACAGGGGATGGACTGGAG
This sequence comes from uncultured Actinomycetota bacterium, assembly GCA_964583365.1. Lineage (GTDB taxonomy): Bacteria > Auribacterota > Ancaeobacteria > Ancaeobacterales > CAZGMX01 > CAZOWS01. The sequence goes on along the minus strand of CAZOWS010000366.1, from coordinate 673 downwards.
GTTGCAATGAAACAAACCCCCAAAAGCCAAGCTATCAGACCCACTATTGATGTCTGTCTTGTTGTCATATGTAACTCACGTTACTAAAGTAGATTGTATAGAATTTATTGCGAATTGTCAAGGGTCTGGGCGAAATTTGACGCTCATTAGTTCATTTATTCATTGCAGAAGATATGAACATATGCTAGTATGGTTGTGTTTTTAAGGGAGGCACGATGAAAACAACACTTAAAATGAATGCGCGCAATGACCTGCATTTGCCGGCTAACGTGATTCGGGAGCTCAATCTCGGTGAAGACAGGATATTCAAAGCCGAGGTCAGGGCCAATGTCCTCATTCTCATCCCCGTGGATCTTGAGCCAAGATACACCCATCAGGAACTCGAGGCTGTTGATAAAATCCATGAGAAGGAAAAGAAAAAAGGGTTCATTCCGCTGGATTCGGATGATGATATGAATAAGCTAATAAAGTAAGTCGAATCACGTGAAAAAACTCGCAGCATCGCAGCATTTTCAGAAGCAGTTAAGAAAACTTTCTCCCCAGGATCAGGAAAAGACTGTCGAGATTCTAAAAACTTTTCGTCGAGGACTGGAAAGTGGTCAAATCTCCCCTGGACTGGGTTTCAAGAAAATCAACGGCGACAAATACGAAGTCCGGGTGGACATCAGAAAAA
>CAZOWS010000365.1:0-5768 GCA_964583365.1 uncultured Actinomycetota bacterium | reverse complement strand
TCACTTATAAGGGACCGGAAATGCCGCCGTCTTTGCGTACACGCCAGAAATGCACAGCCATCAACACCACCGCGATCAAAGGAACCGCCACGCAATGCAGTACATAAAACCGGAGCAGCGCTGGAGCGCCGACAAAACGCCCGCCCAACAGACCATAACGCGCGTCATCGCCAGCATGGATAAGACTGATATCCCCCAGTTTTAGTAAAGCAGCACCGGGTCCTTCATGCCCCAGAAAAGGCGTAGCGCGGGCCATGTTGCTGCCCACCGTGATCGCCCACATGGCCAATTGATCCCAGGGCAACAAATACCCGGTGAAGCTCAAGAACATAGTCAGCACGAGCAACACGACGCCAATATTCCAATTGAATTCGCGAGGCGGCTTGTACGAGCCGGTCATGAACACGCGGAACATGTGCAGCCAGACGGAAATCACCATCGCGTGCGCGCCCCAACGGTGAATTTCGCGCATGATGCCGAACGGAACGTCTTCACGTAGAGCCATGACATCGTTGAACGCGTATTCGGCCGTCGGCCTATAATAGAACATCAGCAAGACGCCCGTAATCACCTCCACCAAAAAGAGAAAAAAGCTCACGCCGCCCATGCACCAGGTAAAACTAATCCTCACGCCCGACTTGCGCACCTTGACCGGGTGCAAATGAAAAAAGATATTCGTCAGAACCGTGAGCGCGCGATCGCGGTCGCTGGTCGTATAACCATGGCGAAAAATCGCCTTGTAAACCTGCGTCCCTTTTATCTTGGTCATCAAACTAGGTTTATCTGCCATGCGACTCCCCTGATTGTCTATGTCATCCTGAGCGCAGCGAAGGATCTAGCTCGTCCTTACGCCACCTTAATAAACGATTCCGGGTCCTTCCATTGACCCTTCTCGTATTGGAATTTCCGGCTCTTGTCCACGAGCACTTGCCCGTCATCCTCCATTGCCACGCGATACCGCTCCAAAGGTCTCGGCGCAGGACCCTCAAAATTGATGCCCGTCTTTTTGAATCCGCTGCCATGGCAAGGGCATTTGAACATTTCCTCCGTGGACAGCCAATTGGGCGTGCAGCCCAAATGCGTGCACACGGTCGAAAGCGCGTAGAGTATTTTGTCGTTGCGCACTATCCAGACACCATATTTTTCCTTCCATCGCTCATCCACAACTCCGATTTCGTAGTCGCCGGGCAGACCCGCTTTAAAAGTAGACGGCGGATCAAAGTTTACATTGGGAAACAAGAAGCGCTGAATAGAGGCGGCAAAAACGCCGAAAGCGCCTAGAAAAGCTATCCACCCGAGCGCCAGCCAGGACAAGAATGCCCGGCGCGTCATGGGCTGTGCCAGAACAGCCGGTTTAGCCGCAGGTGGTGTGGGCTGCGGTTGTGGCGTTACAGGTTGATCTGTCATGATTTTGTTTTTAGCATTTCCAGTGCGGCCTGGCGCACTTTCAAATTGCTGTCCTGTTTCGATATGGTTTCAATTCTGTTTAATAAACTCGCGTCGCGAAGAAACGCCTGCGCTTTGATCCCGTTTATCATCGCGGATTCTTTCTGTTTTTCGTTCATGCCACTAATTTGATTCAAATAATTTCTATCCAGCACCTTCAATACTATAGGCAGCCCAGCCGCATCTTGAAATCGCGCCAAAGCCAACGCCGCATTCCACTGAATATCGGGCTGGCTGTCGTTCAAATGCTCCTTGAGCGCCGGCAACGCGCGCTTATCGCCCAGCACACCCAACGAATACACTATGACTTTGCGCAATTCGTTGTCTTCTTTCGGAAGCATCTCCAGCAAGCGCGGCACAGAGTCCATATCGCGCTGCACCGCCAGCGACCACACCGCATAAAAACGCAGCACCGGGTCCGCATCGGAAAGCGATTCCATGAGAGCATCGCGAACACCCGGACCTTTAACATAGCCGAGACATAGCGCCAAATACTGTCTCAGTCTCGCATCATCGTGTTTGGATTGCGCGTACAGCGCTAAAAGGGACTGAACGAAACCTGGATCAATGGACACCAGCGCCTCTGCACCGGCAACATCTGCATTGATATCTTGCTGCCGGGACAGTTTCTTCGATAGCTCAAAAGCCGCATGCCACCTGCGCGCTGATCCCCCCGCACGCATGTCCAACAAATAGTCCGAATAACTCTTGGGCTCGTACGACATCAATCCGAAAATGAGAAAGATCCCAACGCACGCTGCAACCACGAGTATAGGAAAAACAACGAACTGAAATAAAAGCGTAAAGCGAGAAGAAATGGCGCCCTCCGAAAGATGCGGAATTTTATGTTCCCCGTGAGGGTCTGTCAAATTAAAACTGAAGCATCACGATCACGATTGACATGTTCCAAATACCAAGCGAAAATTTGGCTCGGAGGGCTTTCTTATGCCAATACGACTGCAATGGTTTTTCAGGAACAGTCTTTTACTTTTATTGTTTATCTCATCCCAAGCAATGGCTAGCGACGACTGCTCTTCTTCCTCTTCATCGAGCGCCAGTCAGGTAGCATCTGCCGATTTAGCGCCGCTGTATCAGAACGATACCAAAAACAATTCTTCGGCGGGTTTAAGCGATAACGGATTAATCCGATTCGAGAATTCTTCGCAAAGCGCGAATATTGAGTTCACCGCCACCAGCTCCGCGCCAGGAAGACCCAGTGGAACCATCACCAATCCCGACGGCAGCACACGATCCGTTCAAAGAGAAGCTGGCGGAGTGACAACGATCACCGATAAAGATACCAGTGGCAAGACAACGCGCAATGCCCAAGAAGTGAATTCAGGTCCCGGTCGCCAAGACTACGCATCCACCACGGACCCAGAGACAGGCAAGACAATCACGGTCACTAATCCCAGCCGCGGCAGCAATAGCCCGAGCGGAACCATCACCAATCCGGATGGGAGCAGCAGAACGGTGCAAAGCGAACGCGGCGGTGTCACCACAACAACCGACAGAGACGCCAGTGGCAATATCACGCGCAATGCACAAGAGATGGGATCCACGAATGCCACTCCCAGCGCAGCTCCTGCTTCGGTGAAGCCGCCTGCTACGAATTCAAACGATTCCAACCCAGATGATAGCGCGGGACGGCCCACGGCCGAAGAGCCCAAAGACATGCCAAGCAGTACGCAGCAAGTTTCCACCGTTCCGGACACGAAGCCTCTGAGCCAACGCGTAGAAAGGGATAATTCGTCAGATTTTGATCAGGCAGGGCGACCGACTTCCAGCACACCGCGAGACACAAATCCCTCGACCTATCACGTGATAAGCACGGAACAAAACCGATAAAAAAACGTGGGTATCCGGGTTACTCTAGGAGCATTTATTATGACCACAACGTATAGAGGAAACTAGAGTCAACCGGATACCCACGAAAAAAAAGCAGTTTGGCCTGCTGTCAAAGGCATATCCGGTTAACTCTAGTGCATACAAGATATAGCTTGTCATCCTGAGCGCAGCAAAAGATCTCGTTAGCTAAGTAGATCCTTCGCTTCGCTCAGGATGACAAGGGTAGACGCTGCTTCAGCCGCGCCAGTATCCCGCGCAGCATATTCAGCTCCCCGCAGGATGGCATCGCGCGCTTTGTCATGCGCCGCAAATTGCGCTGAATGGAGGTCAGTAGCTTGATCTTTGGAGTATCCGCGTATGTCAGCCGCCGTAAAATATCCGTCACTTCGCCGAACATCGTCTCCAACTCGTCTTGTGTGGGGAGTTTTTCTTCGGTGGAAGGGCGCACACCCCCAAGCGATCCTTTGACCGCGCCGGCTTTGAGCAATTCGTACCCGACCAGCATCACCGCATGCGACAAATTCATCGAAGGAAAATCTGGATTCGAAGGAAGATACGCGGCCGTATCGCAATGGGAAAGTTCCTCGGTGGACAAACCGGTTCTCTCGTTGCCGAACAGCAGCGCGACTTTTCCCTTTTTTGCCCGCGCATGCAAAGTCGAAACTAAATCCAGGAACGGCATCAAACGCAATCGCATTTTTCCCTCCCGGCGCGTGAACCCGACAACATAGGAATAAGGTTTCAACGCTGCGGACAGATTATCGCTTGTTCTCGCTGCATCCAGAACGTCTTTGGCAGGGGCCCCAAACATTTGAACCGTTTTGTTGCGATGATTCACGCCACGCACGAGCAAAAGATTGGACAAACCCGTGTTCTTCATCGCGCGCGCAACAAGACCCACGTTGCCAGAATGTCTGGCTCCGCAAAGTACGACCGTAAACGCGTTCAATGTTGCATTCCGATCAATTCTTAGGCAACGTAAACGTGAATCGAGTGCCTTGGCCCACCTGGCTGGTAACTCCGATTTCGCCATGATGCAGACCGATGATTTCTCTGCAGATGGAAAGCCCAAGCCCACTCCCCGATTCGGGTCCCCAGCCCTTCATTCCAAATTGCTCAAATTTATTAAATACTTTTGGCAAATCTTCCGTGGCAATTCCTACACCAGTATCGCGCACGCTGCATTCCACGTATTGGCCTTTGTCTTGGACCAAAACTTCGATGGTTCCGGATTTTGTGAACTTCAAAGCGTTGCCCAAAAGGTTGATAAACACCCTGGCAATGGCATCCTTATCCGCACATACGTTAAGTCCGGCAACCCCTTCCGCTTTGCAGAAAATCTTCAAATTCTTCTTTGCGGCAGCAGGTTTTAGTTGTTGGACAAATTCTTCGGCAAGAGCCCCAAGATCAAAATTCTCCTTGGTCAATACGATTTTTCCCACTTCTATCTTGGCAAGGTCCAACAGTTCCGTTGTCGTCTTATCCAGGCGCGTGATGGACCGCAGCGCCATGTTCAGAAATTGCGACTGGGAATCGTTTATGGGTCCATGCAAACCTTCCCGGAGCTGCAAAATTACCTCACGCAGAACGGACAACGGGGATCGGACTTCATGGCTTACCATATTCACGAAACGATCTCTCAAGGCAAGGAGCTTATGACGCTCCATGGCGTAGGTGATGGACCGAAGCAGACCTTCCGCGGTGACCTTGCCTTTAAGAAGATAATCCTGAGCGCCTTTTTGAAGGGCTTCGATAGCAACAGCTTCTTCCTCAATCGTGCCTGTTATAAGGAGTATCGGCGTGTGCGACGCTCTTTTATACAATGCATCGAACACCTCCAAACCAAAACCATCCGGCAGCTGTAAATCACTGACAATCACGTCGTAGGTCTTTTTATCGAGCCATTCCAGACCTTTCGCAACAGTATCAACCCAATCTATGTGGAACTCTGTTGCGTCGAAATCCCTCAGGGACCTCTTCACCCATTGAGCATCCACCTCGTTGTCTTCAACAAGGAGTAGATGCACATGCCCCATCTTTAAACGCTCTTTTTCTTTTATCGTACTCATGCCATGCCTCCTGGTATTGCTCTTTACTTACGGTGTCTCGCACAAGGTCCAGTACAAGTCTATCGTTCGAATTACCTCAAAAAACTTTTCCTGCACGGAAGGCTTCACGATGTAGCCCGCCACGCCGAGTTTGAAGCTGGTGATTTTGTCTTGTTCTTCCTTGGAACTGGTAAAAACCACTACCGGAATTTGCTTTAGAATCTCGTCCTTCTTGATTTCTTCAAGAAATTCAAGCCCACCCATCCGGGGCATTTTGATATCCAATAGAACCAGACAGGGCATCCGATTCGCCTTGTTGCGCAAATACCCCAAACCTTCCTCGCCATTGTTGGTAATCACCACAGGGTTCTTTATACGAAGGGCCTTGAATGCGCGCATTACGGACTCCTGATCCACCAAATCGTC
>CAZOWS010000364.1:0-4775 GCA_964583365.1 uncultured Actinomycetota bacterium | reverse complement strand
GCCCGTGTAACCACCCAGGATTTTATTGCAAGCATTCAGCACGATCACCGCTGCGACCAACGCGCAGCCCCAGAGGAGCAAGGCGCTCGACCCTGCAAAGCAAAATACGATTAAAAGACCGACCGCCAAAACCACGACGAGATCTTTCAAGCTGGGACCCTGAGCAAAGACGCTGACCAGACCGGATTGTCGCGCGTACGGAAAAGCAATCATCCCCGCGGCCATCGCCATCCGACTCAATACCGCCGATGCGATCAGAGCAACTCCCATGCGGTTTGCGGGCATATGCAAAAGAAGCTCGAAACGTATCATCAGATCTAATATCAGCGCGAGCGTGCCCATCGTGCCAATACGACTGTCGCGCATGATTTCCAAAATACGCTCGGGATCTTTATGGGAGAGCAGACCATCGGCGGTGTCGGCTAGTCCATCTAAGTGAAAGCCGCGCGTTAGAAGAGCGCCCGCAACAATCAGAATCAACGCGATTCCCCATACCGCGACCCACGGGGAAAGGACAATAGTCAAACCCCAAAGAATCGCGCCCACGGCAAGACCCACGACGGGAAAATAAATCGCGCTGCCCGATAACGTCTGTTTATCCTGCGCAGGCACCGGGAGCAGTGTCAGAAAACTAAAAGCCCCGACAAGGCGCTGCATGGCCAGCGCAATCATTGGATCAGCACAGGAATGCCCGCAATGACGCAAATCACGCGCTGGGCCGCTGCCGCAATAATTTGATTGGCATCTCCCAAGAAATCACGAAATTTCCTTCCCATCGGGCTCTCCGGCACCAGACTCATACCCACTTCGTCGGAGACAATAATCCAATGTCCTGGTAATGCATCGACCCGCTTCAATAGCGTCCGCAATTCTTCCAGAGCCTTTCCTGTTGGTAATCCGCGATGCAAGACATTCCCAGCCCAGGTTGTCACACTATCCAAAACAACGCATTGCGCAGAATGCTCCGCGACACGCGCGACACCTGCAATCAAGTCCAGCGGTTCTTCCACGAGCATCCAATCGGCAGGTCGACTTTGACGATGTGTTGCGATGCGCTCTTGCATCTCAGCATCCATCGCGAGGCCCGTGGCCCAAAAGACAACGTTGCTGTGCGATCGCGCCAAATCCAAAGCAACGCGACTTTTCCCGCTGCGCGATCCGCCCAGAACAAACGTTATTTTGTGCGCTGTTTGCGCTGCATCCATTGCCATAAATATTTTGCCATGATATCGAATTCGAGATTTAATTTGTCGCCTTCTGCAACCCTGCCCAGCGTGGTCTCACGCAGCGTATGTGGAATCAGATGAATCGTAAAAATATTATTGCCAACATGCACGACGGTGAGACTGATGCCATCCACCCCAATGCACCCTTTTGGAACCAAATATTTATGGAATGCAACAGGGAATTGAACGGTCAAAATGCGATCGCGCCCTTTTTTTTCTATGCGTTTGATTTGCCCCACCGCGTCCACATGACCCGTCAGAAAATGCCCTCCCATGCGATCCCCCACCTCAAGCGCGCGTTCCAGATTGACGGAGTCGCCCCCGCAAAGACCGCCCAGATTGGTCCTGGCCAATGTCTCTTTCAATAAATCGCATTGGATATTTCCACGCCGGATATCGCGAACGGTAAGGCAAACACCATTCAGCGCTAAACTTTCGCCACGCCTCAACCCTTTAGCGACCGACGAAGGAATCGCCAGATGCACAATCGCATGTCCGGCTTTTTTCTCCAGCCGAAGCAACGTACCCTGCGCCTCAACTATGCCAGTGAACATTCGATCAGCAAATCCTTTCCCACGCGTTGAATTTCACACGGATGGCATTCAAGCGCTTCGCGCATTCTGCCAATACCCGTTCCTCCCACAGGACCAGGCGCCTCTGATCCTCCGATAATTTTGGGCGCAACGAATAGCGCAATTTTATCCACGAGCTTTTCGCGCAAACAGGACGCCAAAAACGTCGGTCCGCCCTCTATCAGCACACTGGCGATCTCGAGTTTAGCAAGTCTGCGAAAGAGATCGCGCAATGAAATTCCCTGCGACGAAGATCCAACGATCAATACTTTCGCTCCGAGCTTCTCGTACAATTTGCCACGCGCGCGCGCTGCAGCAGCCGTAGTCGCCACGCACGTGATATGCCCCCGCAGAGGCTGAAAGACCTTCGCGCGCGTCGATAGCGTGAGTTTACTGTCCGCCACAATGCGCCAAAAGGGCTTGTTTTTCAGAGCCAGCGAGCGATCCCGTATCGTCAAACGCGGATTGTCGCGCCGTACCGTGCCGGACCCAACGAGAACAGCATCGGCGTCATGTCGCATGCGCTGCACGAGCGATCGAGATTCCACCCCGCTAATCCAGCGCGAGTCGCCGCACCGCGTCGCAATTTTTCCATCCAAACTCATCGCCATTTTCGCCACCGCATAGGGCATACCCCGTGTGATAAATTTATCGAAGGCCGCGTTGATGCCTTGGCATTCCTCCCGGCATACACCGGTTACTACGCGCAACCCGGCTTTTCGCAGGAGCCGAATACCGCGACCGCGATGCTTGGGATTCGGATCCCATGCGCCCACGACAACCTGCCGTATGCCCGAACGCAAAATAAAATCCGTGCAAGCGGGTGTTCGACCAACCGTGGAGCAAGGCTCCAGTGTCACGTATAAAATCGCCCCGGCCGGAATAGATCGTACTTTACGAATCGCCGCAACCTCCGCGTGAGAACCACCCGCGTAGCGATGATAGCCTTTCGCCAACACATTACCCCGATGCACGAGCACCGCTCCCACCATCGGATTGGGCGATGTTGTCCCCTTCCCTTTGATCGCCTCGGCCAGCGCCAAGCGCATAAACTCTTGATGCTCGGACATGTCAGCCGCCTACCAGGGCATGCACGAAGGCATCCGGATCAAAAACCTGAAGGTCTTCCATTTTTTCTCCGCTGCCGGCAAATTTCACCGGAATACCGAATCGCTTTTCCAGCGCGACGATGATGCCCGCCTTGCACCCCGAATCCATTTTGGTAAGCACAAGTCCCGTCACACCCAGCGCCGCGTGAAATTCCGCCACCTGGGCGAGCGCATTTTGTCCGTTCGTGGCATCCAGCACGAGCAATGTCTCATCGGGCGCAGACGGCCTGAGCTTCTTCAACACACGCGTTATTTTTTTTGCCTCGTCCATCAGACCGGCCTTCGTATGCAAGCGCCCCGCCGTATCCAGCACAACACAATCGGCTTTACGCGCTAGCGCTATCGCGAGCGCCTCGTGGGCAACGCTAGCAGGATCGGATCCCGCTTTACCCTTCACAAAAAATGCCCCCGAGCGCTGCGCCCATATCTCCAGTTGATCCACAGCTCCGGCGCGAAACGTGTCGCAGGCCGCCAGAACAACGTGTTTGCCCTCACCTGCAAGTCGATGTGCAATTTTTGCACACGTGGTAGTTTTGCCACTACCGTTCACTCCCACCAGGCATAAAACAGCCGGCGCAGGAAGCGCGTGCAACAGAAGTTGTCTCGAACAAGAAAGCAGATTATGTCTAAGAGCTGACTTGAGATCGGAGAGAAAAAGCTGATCGTCGGCTGATTTTGCATGAAGCTGCTTAGTGACTTCTAAGATTTCGGCAGTTGCGTCGGGCCCCAAATCCGCCTTTAGCAAACATTCCTCGATTTGCGCAAGCGCCCCAGGATCGAGAGAACTTTTCCCTCCGAACCATTTCCTAATCTGCGCGAACAGACCCATCCCCCACCACCGACTCTTTTCTTATCTTGTCCAAAATACCGTTCACGAAAGAGCCGGATTCCGCCGTGCTATATTTTTTGGCGATTTCAACGGCTTCGTCAATAACCACGACGGGGGGCGTGCTTGGGATGAATAACATTTCGGCAATCGCGCTGCGCAAAATGGCTAAATCCACCGCGGCAATGCGCTCGATTTTCCAATGCAACGCGTATTGCGTGATCAGCGCGTCTATTTGCGCGTGATGGGACAGCGCACCATCCAATATTTTTTGGGCAAACGTTTTAACTTCCGGCTGAATCTTCGCCTCTGTCCAAAACTCCTTAGACGGCATTTCTTCCAAGTTTTTCAGCGTCGAAGCCTGGTAAAGATATTGCATCGCGATTTCGCGAGACTTCCTTCTCTGCCCCATGACGCTAGCCCCTTCCCAGGCGAGCGAACAAATTCGCCATTTCCACAGCGGCCATCGCCGCATCCCACCCCTTGTTCCCCACCTTGCCACCCGCCCGCGCGAGCGCCTGCTTCATGGTATTCGTAGTCAAAACGCCGAACGAAAGCGGGATCCCCGACTCCAGAGCAACCGCGCCGATTCCGCGCACAGCCTCCGCGCAAACATAATCAAAATGCGGCGTCTCCCCCCGAATGACCGCGCCAAGACAAACGAGCGCGTCGAAACGGCGACCACCCCGGCCCAGCGCAATACGCTTCGCCACCTGCGGAATCTCAAACGCCCCCGGAGTCCAAAATATTTCTATGTCCGTCGCAGCCACCCCGCAGCGATGCAAAGCATCCACAGCCCCCAAAAGCAATCTCTGCGTAATCACACGGTTGAACTCTGCAACGACGATCGCAAAACGCAACCCTTCCGCGATCAACGCTCCCTTAAATATTGCGCCCGTTTGACCCAGTAATTTATTTGCCATCGCGTCAACAGCGCCCGAAGGCAACAAAGTAGGTTTCATGATATTTTTTGTGTCCATAATAAGGTTCACGGAAGTGGGGCAAGAAATATTGTTTGCAGGGGACTCGCGCAGGCGCGCAA
>CAZOWS010000363.1:0-3182 GCA_964583365.1 uncultured Actinomycetota bacterium | reverse complement strand
GTGCCCGGCGTGAAAATGGCCGAGACGCCCATGCGTTTCAACTTGGGGTGATCATCCTGCGGAATAATGCCGCCCACGAACACGATAGTCTCGCGCGCGTGATTTTTCTTGAGTAATTGCATGATTTTTTTGCAGAGCGTGAGATGGGCGCCCGAGAGGCAACTCACGCCGATCGCGTCCACGTCTTCCTGAATTGCCGCCGTCACGATGTCTTCAGGGGTTTGCCTGATGCCGGTGTAGACGACCTCCATGCCCGCGTCTTTGAGGCTTTGCGCGACGACAAGCGCTCCGCGATCATGTCCGTCCAGGCCGGGTTTGGCGATCAGAACCTTTATTTTTTTATTCATATTGTAATTTTGTCATCCTGAGCAGAAGGCGAAGGATCTTGTTTGGGTCTAAGTAGATCCTTCGCTGCGCTCAGGATGACAGTAAAATCGACGATGATAGGATCCATTATGGTTTATGTTCCCCAAACACGTCGCGCAATGCATCGGAGATCTCGCCGAGCGTGGCTTTCGCGTCTATGGCTTTGAGTACCGGTACTACCAAATTTGTCGTACCTCGCGCGTGGCTTTTTAATTGTTCCAGAGCATTGTCTAGCGCGCGTCTGTTTCTTTGCATTCGATAGCGCGCGAGCCGCTGTATCTGTTGTTTCTGATGCGATGCATCGTAGCCTTGCGGCTTGGGAATCTTTTCGTTCTTATCGGGGAAGAGTGTAACACCCACCACGGATTTCCGGTTATTTTCCATTGCCTGCTGCGCCGCGTAGGCGCTGGCGTGAATCGCGTCTTGTATCCAATGATTCTCCATCGCGCGCAACGCGCCGCCCATCGCGTCTATTTCGTCGATCAGCGCCATCGCGCGCGTCTCAATTTCTTTGGTCAGCGTTTCTACAAAGTAGGACCCACCCAACGGGTCGGCCACCGCGGTCACACCCGTCTCATGCGCGATGATTTGCTGAATGCGAAGGGCCGTCTTGGCCGATTCCTCCGAGGGCAATCCCAATGCCTCGTCCCAGGAATTTGTGTGCAAGCTCTGCGCGCCACCCAGCACTGCCGCCAAGGCTTGATAGGTAACCCGCGTGAGATTATTTTTAGGCCGCTGATACGTGAGTGTGGAGCCGGCTGTTTGTGCATGAAAACGCAATTTCATCGAATCGACATTGCGCGCGCCGAAACGCTTTTTAGCCAGATGCGCCCAGATTTTTCGCGCGGCCCGGAACTTCGCTATTTCTTCAAAAAAATCATTGTGCACGTTGAAGAAAAAAGAGATGGATTTGCCGATTGCGTCGAACGCAAGGCCGCGCTTGCGCAGTTCTTCGACGTAGGCGATAGCGTGAACCATCGTGAACGCTATTTCCTGCACGGCCGTGGCGCCGGCCTCGCGCATATGATAGCCGCTGATGCTGATCGGATAAAAACGGGGAAGATGCGCGTTGCAATATTCTGTGATATCCGTGCAAAGCCGCAGCGAAGGAGCGGGCGGATAAATGAATGTCCCGCGCGCGATATACTCTTTGAGAATGTCGTTTTGTACGGTGCCCGAAAGATTTGCTACCGAGATTTTTCTTTTGCGTGCAACCGCGATCAAAAATCCCAATAGCACGATGGCCGTCGCGTTGATGGTCAGGGAAAGACTGATTATTTCCAGCGGGATGCCGGCCAGCAGCGTCTCCATGTCCTCGAGCGTGGAGATAGACACGCCCACGCGCCCAACCTCGCCGCGCGCCATCGCGTGATCGGCGTCGTAACCGATTTGCGTGGGCAAATCAAAAGCCGTGGACAAGCCTGTTTGCCCTCGCTTCAAAAGGAATCGGAATCGCGTATTAGTGGCCTCGGCCGTCCCGAAGCCGCTGTATTGCCGCATGGTCCAAAGCCGGTCCGTGTACATGCGCGGATAGATGCCGCGCGTGAAAGGGAAAGTTCCAGGAGAGCCGATGTCTTTAGCTTTAATCAGCGCAGCAGAGTCGAGAGGGACATAAGTTTCTTTTAAAGATATACCCGAGGATGTCACGTATTCGTTTTTGTCGCGCACGGGGACATTATCCGTTGGTTCTTGATGCCATGTCAAATACGGATGTGGAATTGATGCATGTCAAGCCGCGCTTTCGATGCTCTTCAGATTTGTGGTGCTTTCAATGTCTCGCGGTGAAGCCCATTGATGCGTCACGATATTGTGAGCCATTAGATTTGCGAGAGAGGCTTTCTCGAATTTGTTGCAATAAGCCAGAAGCTTTCTTGTCTCCGCAAGGAAAGTAGCGGCGTCCTTGTTGCCTTGGGAATGTTTTTTTAAGTATCTCCGAACTGTATCATTCTCTTGTACCAGGCGAAGACGCGCGCTCCTTCCCGGTTCTGTTGCTTTCAAATACTCTGTTGCAAAAGTACTCGTGAGCTTAGCCCCCCTGGCAGCCGAATCAAATTGCGAACGCAGCTCCAACGGCAGCGCGCCCAAACGGTCGAGCGCATCCAATCTATTTTTTATATCCGGCACAATCTCCTGGGCAAGCAATTCCAAATAGGACATCGTGACATCGATGGGATTTTCCCAATCGATCCATTTCAACCCGTTCGATAGTTCTTGGGCAGCGGTTTTGATTTGATCCTCTGGTCTGGTCCAATCGTAGGTGTTGCGAATAAGACGCAACGCGTTGCGTAAAAAAGCGTGGTCCTGCTTCTGCGCGGGCAGTGCGCTTGGCCTGCGCTCATCCAAGTCGCCTTTTTCCAGCCATGATTTGAATTGGGAATGCAAAGAGCCGCGCGAGCGATGGAATTGTTTCCATTCCGGATTTAGTTTCGCGTATGCAGCTCGTTCCACCGCGCGCAGAACAGCCTGTTTTCCTTTTCTTGTCTTTGCCAACTCTCCGTCCTCAGGGAACAAATTATCCATTGCGTATAATTTGATGCCCCCCTGAACATGCGATGCAATCTCCCCGAGAAAAATGTTGTCCGCTTTCTTTTCATGATCGTCCTTCCATTCTTTCTTTTGAAGAATGTGCAGTATGCCTGGCACGACGAGAGCCGAGTGACCCCGCGCGAGAAGTTCATTGCAGGCGAGCGTGCGTATCTCCGCGGCCTGGACGCCTGGATGATAGTCCAGCAACGCAGTCAATTGTTTGGGCGTGTAAAACTGTAAAACCCAGGCATCCAGATCTGCCAACGCGGTAAGTCTATGGCTCAAAAGTT
>CAZOWS010000362.1:0-3709 GCA_964583365.1 uncultured Actinomycetota bacterium | reverse complement strand
CCCATGTCTGCACGGTAGTATTCATAGCTAATACCTCCCAGTTGTATCTACAATGAGTATACATTATAGGAGCTGAATGTCAATAGCTTTTACGACAGTTTAGGTAATAGTTTCATTCGGCTTCGCTCAGTGTAAACTCCGCGAAGGATCTAGTTTGATACGGAGATCCTTCGTCGTCCGCCACTGCTGCAATGGCGGACTCCTCAGGATGACAGTACAAGGTAAACTATTACAAAAAAAACGAAGAGGCAAACGGTTATTGATGGTATCTTAGGGATGCGCCATGCGGCGTCTGGGGTGTTGAACGATGGCAGTGCTAATCGAGCGGGATATTTTCCCGCCGAATTAAAGGAGGGGGCGATGTTCAAATCTTTATGCGCAGTGCTTATGTCCGCAACGTTTGTTGTATTCCTAACGGGTATCGGTTTGGCGGAACATCCGACGTCTGAGCATCCGAAGACGGAACACCCGGCAAAGAAAACACCGAAAGTAGATGAACCGGTGGCGGAACATCCGGCAATCGAGAAAGAATCATCGGAACATGCAACGCCGAAGCACTCGGCGTCGAAACACAAAGCGTCGGAACACCCGGCATCGGAGCATCCGAAAACGGATCATCCCAATTAATGTCGGTATTTCTGACTATGCCATTACGGTTGGACAAGAGAGCGGACTTTATGCGCCGAGCGGCAATTGCCGTCGCATCACTAGTCTGCGTTTTCATTGCGTGTTGCGGGGCGAGCGGAAAACAACTCGCGCCCGCAGCAGCACCCAACGTGGTGACCGCAGACATTCAGGCGGGTATTGAAAAACATATCGACGATCAGGTCCAACGGGGCGAAGGTTATTTCCATCTTCCGTTCGGCGATAAAGAGCTTCGTCTCAAGCTGGTCCGCGTTCACACCGAATACCTCGCGAACCTAGGACCCCGCCGCCATTTCGCCTGCGTGGATGTGGTGGACATAAGCGGTGATGTCTACGACGTTGATTTCTTTCTTGCAGGTGATCCCGGGGAGATGACCGTCACAGAAACGACTGTTCACAAGATAAATGGCCAGCCCTATTACGCGTGGGAACAGAACGCCGACGGCACGTGGCGGCATGTCCCCGTGAATAACGCCTCACAACACCTGCTCGGGGTGCTCACCGGCCGCGACGAGTTCGAATTCCTCTACCGAGCATCATTGCCCCAGATCACTAATGAGGCCCGGATGTGGATTCCGCTAGCAAGCTCCGACCAATTCCAAAAGGTTGAGATACTAAGCATCAACACCCCGAGGAAGCATAGTGTGCTTGAGGACCGCGACCACGCCAACCGGGTCCTTTTCCTGGAGCTCGGTCCGGAGGATAGCGGAAAAGCAATCGAGGTACGCTATCACGTTCTGCGTCTCGAAAAGTCTATCTATGCCCCCATTGTCCCCGACCATATTAAATTTCTTAATCCGGAGCGTCTTGTACCGACCAACGATAATTTCACTAGTATTGGCCAGCAGGTCGTCGCCGGGAAGAAGGGCGACCTGGTGCGCGCGCGAGCGCTCTATGACCATGCTATTGACCGCATGCGCTACATGAAGTACGGCACCGGCTGGGGTAAGGGCGACGCCGTCTATGCGTGTGATGCACGCAGTGGCAACTGCACGGATTTCCACTCCTACTTCATCGCGCTGGCACGAGCAATCGGCATCCCGGCGCGCTTCGCCATCGGCGCGGCGATACCATCGGAGCGGAACGAGGGTGGGATAGACGGATATCACTGCTGGGCGGAATTCTACGCCGACGGCCACTGGTGGCCCGTTGACATCAGCGAGGCGGACAAGTATACAGGTCTGGCGACATACTACTTCGGCCATCATCCCGCAAATCGCTTTGAGCTCAGCCGTGGCCGCGACCTCGTCGTTGAACCAGGGCCGGTTTCTGGCTCGATCAATTTCCTTGCCTATCCCGTGCTTGAAATAGGCGGCGCGCCAGAAAAAATGAAGGTCGAGTTTTCATTCAACCGAGCTAAAACAGTCTCTTAAAAATTATTCCGATCCGCTTTTGAGATAGGTCCAGGCATTCTTTATGGGCACAACTTTGCCGAAGGGCTTGATGCTTTCCATTTCTTCCGCGGGCAAACAATACGGTGGATGAGTGCAGACACCTATCGCTCGCCCTCTTTCATCCAGGAGTAGGCCGCCTTCGCCGATAGAGCCTTCCGGCACACGGAGTTCGTAACTTTTGACACCGAAATCCTGTAAAATGGTGCGAATGTCTCCGCCCACTAGCGAATTCATCAAACCATGAGGATTGCTGAGTATGAATATTTTATCCTCCTCTTTCACCCAACGGGAGCTGCTGTCTTTCACGACGGGCAAGTCCGCGCCATCCAGCTTTAAGAAGCCCAGATCCGTGAATTCTGAACTCGCGCCCACGAGCCCCACGACATCCAATGCTCCGTTAGCCGGGAACACGACATCGGCGCTCGCGGTTTCCGGGCGCAATGCATGCAACGGAAATACGATAAGGCCATCGCTTGCAATGTTGAAGCCCGTGACAAAGCCAATGCGCTTATTCTTTGCATCGTACCATCGCACGAGGACAACAGCTTTGTTAAGAGACTCGAATATCTGCTGCGGGCTATTCTTCTGCGCGAGAGCTTCTTCCTGTTCATGCTTGGGGACCGGTAATACCGGGACGGGTTTAACGACAGGACTTCGCGGCTTACTACCTATCTGCACTCCAAGGAAAAACACAGCGCCGACAGCTAGACCACCCAACACGATTAGCAATACTCGCTTGTTCAATCGAATGTCGATAGATTTAACAGCAGGTGACATTTCAGGACGCGGAGTCTCGGCAAAGGCTTGGGCCAAGACAAAACCTTTCACGCGCGGCAAGATACTCCCCCAACGCTTGTACGCCTCGAGGCGGGCTAAGTGCACGGTGTCGTCCGGATATTCGGTGGCCCCGGTTTCAAGCAATTGGGATAATTCCTCGTCCGAAAGACGGCTAATTGTTTCCTGTACGGATGTCTTGAGGGATTGCATGGGGATATATTTTATTCGTCCGAGCCACATTTGTACATCCCCACCTTAAAAAAAATCCGTGCATACGGCCGGCATTGGCCTTAGAATTTTCGCATGGCACAGGATTTCTCGTTCGATATTGTTTCGAAGGTGGACTTGCAGGAAGTGGACAACGCGGTGAATCAGTCCATGAAGGAGATTCTCACGCGCTACGATTTCAAGGGCTCCAAGAGCAGCGTCGAGTTCAATCGCAAAGAATCCACGCTGGCATTGCAAGCCGACAACAATTTGCAATTGGAGGCGCTGCTCTCGATACTCAAGCAGCGCATGGGCAAGCGCAACATCTCGCTAAAATCCGTGAAGTTCGAAGACGCGCTAGAAACCATGGGCAGCGGCGTGAAGCAAACGGGCAAACTGCAACTCGGCATTCCACCCGAGGCCGCTAAAGAAATATCCAAATATATCAAAGCGATGGGGCTGAAAGTTCAGGCGCAGATCATGGATGATCAATTGCGCGTGAGCTCGCGCAGCAAAGACGATTTACAAACCGCGATGACCAACGTGCGAGCCAAGGAATGGGAAGTGCCGCTGCAATTCGCGAATTTCAAATGACAGGGCGCATTCTCGAATGCGCCCTGTCATCCTGAGCCGCAGGCGAAGGATCTAGATTGGTAAAAAACGAGATCCTTCGCCTGCGGCTCAGG
>CAZOWS010000361.1:0-2545 GCA_964583365.1 uncultured Actinomycetota bacterium | reverse complement strand
TCGGTCAGCACGGTTCTCGCAGCGTTCATGTCCGGGATCGCACTTGGCGCGTACCTCATCGGCAGGCGCGCGGATGAGCTCACGCGACCGCTGCGCATGTACGCGTGGCTGGAGGCGGGAATCGGCGTCTACGCGTTCCTGTTTCCGTTGATCCTGATCTCTTGCGTCAGGTCTTGGAAAATCTTATTGAAAACGCAGTCAAGTATTCTCCAGCCGAGCGATGCGTTGTTACCATTGGCGTGAAAAGGAGAGAGGAGATGAATGATGTCCTCATCTGGGTAAGAGATCAGGGCATTGGCATCCCCAAAGACGCGCATGGAAGAATTTTTGAAAGGCGATGGCGCCGGGATACGTCGAGATATGCACGGTATACAGAGGGAAGTTGGAGAGATAGAGACAAGCAAGCCTGGCGTGACGAGGGGCTTGAAAGTGCTCGCGGATGTGACCATTGAGGATGAGATCGTGGCAAGGCGCAGGCAAGAAATGAACGAGGAGGCCCTGCGATGGCAATCGCGCGTGGATGAGCTTGTCGTAAATTTCGCTGGTCTGCGCGACAGACTTTGGGATTTTGTGCGTGGGCCCAGTTTAGCGAACAAGGATATACAACAGGAATTTCATGATTGTTTAGTTGGATTGCGGCAATTGCGGGAGCAGGGCGTGCATATGTCGGGCCGTATCGGAACGCTGACCAAAGAAGCACGCGCATTGCCCGCTCCAAAAACTACGCCTGCCTTGCCAGCGGCCGAGGAGATTAGCTCGGCATCTAAGGTCACTGTCGTCCCAGTGCCACTGCGGCTCAACATCAAAAAGAAAATTCAAACGCCTATCTTAGAAATGATCGATCGCATCAAGAATGCCGCATTGAAGCCCGAGGAAATCAAGGCCTTCTTCCATGACAGAGAACATTTACGGGAAATATTATTGCGGCTCGATGCGAAGGCATCGCATCCTGATTCTCCAATAAAATTAGAGCTCCATGAAGTAAAAAAACTCAAAGAATTAGTAAGCGATTGGTGGGAAACGCAATCCCCAAAAGTTTCCACGGAATGGAAGCAGAATTTGCCCTCTGCGGAGAACCCCAAAATGTTTGTCCTGGCATTGCACAGAGCGCTCTCGCCACTATCCTTTGTGGATATATACGCAGCGACATCGGATTTGGATGCCTTGCGCAGAGCTGGGCCGGAGGCAAAGGCCAGAATCGAAAAAATTTTGGCGCATGAAAAAAGCATGGGCCTGGACCCGTTGAGGTTAAAAGTCGTGGTCATCGCGCTGGATTCGCCGGTCACGCTTCCAATGGTGAGAGCTTATGCGGAGGGCTATGCAGCGTTCACAAGAGTGTTGGATGAATTTCAGATAGAAATGGATAAAAGGCTCAGAAAAGGGAATGCGCGATTTCTCGCGCGTGATTTCAAGCCAGGCCGCCCCATCGATGTAAAAAATGAGGTCGGTTTACAGGCAGAAAATATCTCCTCAAAGCAGTCCAAATCGGGCGGAAATAGAATTTTCGTCAGCGCAGATCCGCGTGACGAAATGAAGGTCGAAGACGTTGTTCAAACCGCGCTGGGGCAAATGGAAGCCGTGCGTCGAACGCAGATTAATATCGTGAGGGACCGAAATGCGGCGGTTCAAAAAGGCGAGTACGATCACTACGATCAGTCCCAGCAGGATGGATACGCCAGATTTATTTTGCCCTCACTGCAACAATGGCAGCCCACTCTCGTGATGCCTGCATTGGAAGTAGGGTTGATTGACATGGCTAATTTTAACATGGGATTACGCGCGATCATTCGGGCGACTCAGGTGTTTCCGCGAGGCGAGTTGTCCAAGACCTATGATTATTTGAAGGAGTGGATGGCATTGCAGTCGCATTATTCCTACGATGTCCTATTCCAGGCAATGCTGGAGCGCATGGAGATCATTCGAATACACGAGCCCAACACTATCGTGGTTTCCGTGTTGGAGCCTTATCAGAGAATCCTTATCCAGTCACCGAAAGCCAGCGCGCTAAATCGCGACGTTTTGGAAAACCTCTCGCTCATGGAAGAAACGTTCGTCAAAAAAATTCTAAGTAAAAGCAAAGACAATCAAATCACGCTATTGCGCGTGATCGTGGAGTCGACTCTAGCGCAATGGCTGACGCGTTTGCATGTGCCAGTCGCTCTCTACAAACGCTCGTTGCACAAGCTCGTTGACGCGTTGGAACTAAGCGACATTCAGGCCATTGCCGACATGTACAAAGCCAGAAAAAGGGACTATAGCAATGTGTGGATGGCGATTTGGTTGGTAAAAAACAAGAGAGACCTATTGGATGAAGTAGACCGTAATTTATGGCGCAAGCTGCTTCCCTCAGCAGCCCATTTGAATGGATTTTTGGCTGCGGATACTATCGAAGACATGCGTACAATCGGGATAGAGATTGCCGGCGATCCCGAGGAACCTCTCTTTTTAGCACTGGCTACGTTGCAATCTATGGATTTTTTAAAAGGATTGTCTTGCAGCGAGTGGAGCCTGTTTTACAAGTTTCGCGCGGAGTTTACCGGTGAGG
>CAZOWS010000360.1:0-4604 GCA_964583365.1 uncultured Actinomycetota bacterium | reverse complement strand
GGACAATTGACGGTACGGAGACTTTCACTCCGCTAGACTAGCAGCTTTGTCGGCTGCTCCGAGGTCTTGGCAAACGATTACGGCTTACTTGATGCCCGTGATTTTTTCTTGGCCGTCCAGATAGGGTCTTAGCGCTTTGGGGATGGTGATGCTGCCGTCTTTGTTTTGATAATTTTCTAGAATCGCGATGAACGTGCGCGCTAGAGCTATGCCCGAGCCATTGAGCGTGTGCACAAATTCAACTTTTTTACTGTCGCTAAGGCGGCGAAAGCGTATGCCGCCCCGGCGGGCTTGAAAATCCTCGAAATTGCTGCACGAAGAAACCTCCAGCCATGCGTTTTGCCCAGGCGACCAGGCCTCGATGTCGTAACATTTGGCCGCGGCAAAACTCATGTCGCCGGCGCAAAGCAGCAGCACGCGATAAGGAATCTCGAGGGCCTGCAAGACGGCCTCGGCGTTGGCCAGCAACTTTTCCAATTCGTCGTAGGATGTCTCCGGCTTCACGAATTTGACCATCTCGACTTTATCGAATTGATGCACGCGCGTCATACCGCGCGTGTCTTTGCCGTACGACCCGGCTTCCCGCCTAAAACAAGGGCTGTAGGCCGCGTAATAGATCGGGAGTTGGGCCTCGTCTAAAATATCGTCGCGATGAATATTGGTCACGGGTACTTCGGCCGTCGGAATTAAAAAGAGATCGTCCTGTTCCAGCCGGTACATGTCGGCTTCCATTTTTGGCAATTGGCCGGTCGCGGTCATTGAGGCGCGATTGACGATGAATGGCGTGGAAACCTCCACGTACCCGTGTTTTTGTGTATGCATGTCCAGCATGAACGCAATCAGCGCGCGCTCGAGCCGCGCCCCCCAACCGCGATACAAGACAAAATGGCTGCCCGTGATCTTCGTCGCGCGCGTCAAATCCACGATACCCAGGTTTTCGGCCAAATCCCAATGCGGGAGAGGCTTGAAATCGAATGCGAACAGGGTTCCCCACTTTTTGATCTCCTGGTTGGCCGACGCGTCTCGGCCCGAGGGCACGCTGGCATGCGGTGTGTTGGGAAGGACCAAAAGCTGTTTTTGTATTTCACCTTCGAGCACTGCCACATCGGCGTCCAAAACCTTGATCTGCTCGGCGAGCACTTTGCTCTGAGCCATTTTATCGGCCGCATCCTTTTTCTGGGCCATGAGCTGACCGATCTCCTTGGACAGCGCGTTGCGCGCGTTCTTGATCGCATCGGACTGCGTCTGCGCGGCCCGGCGCTTGCTATCCAGCTCGATCAGCGGCTCAAGCGAGATTTTCTGATTCTTTGCGGCCAGCCCGGCAGCTACGGCCTCGGGATTTTCGCGAATACGTTTGATGTCTATCATCCAACGCTCTCCATGACCTTTTTCTGTTTTTTGTTATGCATGCCCGGCGCAGGCTTCGCGGTTGTTGTTTTCCCGGGTACGTTTGCAGCAACGGGCATAGCAACAGGTGTCAGTGCGGCCAATTCATTTTGTTTATGCTGCAACTGCAGGAATTTAATTTTCAAATCCGCCAGCGCGGTTTGTAATTTCACCATGGGATCTATCATTTTCTTTACCACCGAAGATATGCTTTCCAACTTGCCCGCGTCGAATTCCAGGTCGTTGCGAAGTCCAGTGATAAGCGTTCTATCGTTTTGCTGTTTGCGCGCGTTGCGCACAACGGCATGGGTCAAGACATCCTGCCGGACAATCATCCGCTGTAGGAGATAATTTAGTTTTTTCTGACGCGCTGCGATGCGCGCGAGCGATTGCTCCATGCGCGTGAGATCGCCTGCTTTGATTTCGTTTCCTTCATGGTTCGACTGCTCGATAGCCCTCGACACAAGTGGTGTCGCGCGCGTCCCCACTTCCTGTTTGCAGGATGCGAGAGATACAATGGCGAGGATCATGGGAACGGCAAGTTTTCGCATAACGCGACGTATGTTAGCCTGTTCCAAAAACCGCGTCAAACGCTTCCCGGCCCCACCCATGAGCTCTTACTCAACCATGACATGGAAGGGGGGAAGGGGACTTGTTTTGAGTCTCCCAAGACCCTTTACCAACACGGGTAAAAAAGTTAAGATCTGCGCTTCTTTATGTCCGAGAAACCACTTTTTCGATTTCACAAGCTGCGCCTGCTCTTCGGCTGGATCGGGGGCGCGTTCTTGTTGCTCACCGCGCATACCAGCACGCACGGCTTTTGCATGGGTATCCCGCTCGTGGTCTTGGGAATGCTCGTGCGTGCCTGGGCCACCGGATACATACCCAGAAAATCCCATGAACTCACCACGGCCGGGCCTTTTGCTTTTGTGCGCAATCCTCTCTACGTGGGGAATTTCCTTCTCGGATTAGGCGTCGTTACCGTGGTTCAAAATGCTTTGACCGCCGGGCTTTTCTTGCTGGGATTTTGGATTTTGTACCGAGGAACCATACGCAAGGAAGAAGGCGAATTGTCCGGACGATTCGGAGCATCCTACGAAAAATACGTGGCAGCCGTGCCGCGTTTTTTCCCGCGCTTAACACCTTATCCCGAACGACAAAAAACAGCCTATCAGTGGAAACTGCTCGGCAAACACCGCGAGTTGGAAACATTGCTCGCGGTGTCGCTGGTTCTCACCGGTCTTTTTCTCTGGCAAGAAATTGTCCAGGAAGGAAAATTCGAATGGGAGGAGAAAGCCGGCATCGCCGTCGGTCTGACGCTAATCGCGGGACTGATTGCGGAACGGGCGAATCGCCACTATCAGAAGTCCCAAAAACCCAAAGCGTTGACCGCTTAAAAACCTTTGTCCATGTCCACAACAGCGCATCGTCTTCTCTCGACCTATTTATCCATCGCCCTGCGGGCCGCACGGGCAGCCGGGTCTTATCAGTTGAGCCATTTCGGCCGCGAGCAGAAAATATCCTACAAGGGAAAAATCAATATCGTCACCGAGATCGACAAGCAATGCGAAAAAATGATTCTCAAAATGCTGCGAGCAAAATACCCCGGGCACGATTACGTGACCGAAGAAACAGACATTGCGCAGACCGGGAAGGACTGCCGCTGGATCATAGACCCGCTGGACGGGACAACAAATTACGCCCACGGCTATCCTTTTTTTTGCGTCTCCATCGGACTGGAAGTGAAAGGCCGCGTGCGCGTGGGCGTGGTGTACGCTCCCTATTTGCGCGAATTATTTTATGCGGTGGAAGGCCAGGGGGCATGGCTGCAAACCCCGCGCGCTAAGAAACGTCTGCGCGTGTCGCGCGTAGGCGACATGAACAAAGCTTTGCTGGTCACGGGATTCCCCTATTCTGTGCGGGACGATGCTGGAACGCATCTCGCGCTGTTCAAGAAATTCTTGCTCTCCGCTCAGGGTGTGCGTCGTGACGGATCGGCCGCGCTGGATCTGTGTTACGTAGCTGCCGGACGCTTCGAAGGCTTTTGGGAATTGAATCTCCACTCCTGGGACACCGCTGCGGGCGAATTGATCGTTCGGGAGGCGGGCGGAAAAAATACGGATATTGTGGGCAAACCCTACGACCCTTCTATGCCCGCAATCATCAGCTCCAACGGACTGCTTCATCGGCGCATGCTTGCCATTGTGCGCGGAATGCCGGCTACTCGATCGTGATGCGCGCGGTATCTTTCTTCGCTTCGAAGGAGGGCAATACAAGCTGGGCTCCCTCCTTTGCTTCCAAACGATAGCTGGTAAATCCTCCGGGACCTTGCGCGTCTTTTTTAACCGCGCCGGTCACGGTAAAATTTATCAGCCCGGGTTTTTCCACGACGACTTCCCCCACTTTTTCCGCTGCGGCATAAAAGTCCTGGGTCTCCGCGTAACCGTTGTTGAAATTCAAAAGATGCATCAACACCAACCGGCCAGGTTTTCTCACTTCGCTCACGGTAAACGTCAAGCACGCGCTACGCACCTTGGTTCCGGCCTGCAAAGGAAATTCCATCACGGCCGCAAAATCCTGCTCGCCGCAAACTAGGACGGGATCAGCGATGTTGTACGCGTGATCGTTGGTGTAGCCGTCCTGCTCGCCCTCCATCTGAACTAGATCGATGGCAGCAGCGCTGTTGACATTGATCATGGCAGCAGTTATAACTGCGGCCACTATGCCAACTTTGTTTACGATACTAGGTTTGTTTTTCACGGGATTCCTCGTTTATATTTTTTTTATTGAGCCGCGCTGGATCAAGCATGAGCGCATCGTGATACCTGTCGCCAAGCCTTTGCCGGGGGGGCGCGTGCGCATTCTCCATTTATCGGATCTGCATTTCAAGAAATGGGATTCCCGAAAATTGCGCACGTTTGCGGAGTTGGGCAAGGAAGAGTTTGATCTGATCGTTCTCACCGGAGACATGATAGACGATTTTACTGGCAATGCCAGCGCGCTATCGGCCTTCGCGCATTTGAGATCCCGACACGGCATCTATTGCGTTTTTGGAAATCATGAATATTTATATTACACGCTCCCGTCCATGCTCCATTTTTATAGACTGAACAATATGCCCGCGACAAAAAACCCGCATCTGCAGGAATTCAGTGATGGGCTAAAAAAACTTGGCATCGTGCATTTGAGAAATCGCTTGTGTGTCGTGAAGGAATTGG
>CAZOWS010000359.1:0-7079 GCA_964583365.1 uncultured Actinomycetota bacterium | reverse complement strand
ATCACGACACCCTTACCCGCCAAATCCCCCCCGCGCGTGATCATCGCGTCCGTGCCTTCGAATCCTTCCAACGCGACCACGGCCTTGTTTTTCACAGCCACGGTTTGGCCTATATCTAGCCGCGCGAGCTCACGCGCAATGTTGTGCCCGAAGACAATGTCCTCGGCTTCGGACGCGCTGGGACCATGACTGCTCATCAAGCCTTCGCTGGCCAAATCCTTTGCCAGATATGCGGTAGAATCCATCAACGTTATGCCTTCCTTATGCATGGTGTCCGCGATACCCCCCAACAGCGAGTTCGCCCGCCTATCCTTCAAACGCGCGACCATCGCGATCATCGTTATATCCAAACGCAAATCCCTGAAAATCAGCTTGTGTTGCAGCTTGCCGGCCATGACAGCCTGCCGAACGCCGGCGTCTTTAAAAATCCGTATCAATTTCCCCAATTGACCGACGCCGATATACTGCAAATCGTCAACAACCGCCGCCAGCCCCGCATCCGTCTGCGACTTGAACCCGACAGCCACGACTTTCAAACCCTGTTCTTTGGCGGACTTTGCCACGAGAAACGGAAATTCCCCGCTGCCGGCGATCAAACCCAATGCGGATGCCGATGAGGGCAACACAACTTAAGCCTTGCTAATGCCGCGTTCGGAGGACTCCACAAAGCGGAGGAATTGTCCTACCTCATCGCCGGAATATTTCTCACCCCGAATTTTTTCCAACGCGTGAGAGGTGTTGAGGCCGGATTTGAAAAGGATTTTGAAGGCCGACTTTAATTCTTTTTGGGATTCCTCGGAAACGTTTTTCCGTTTCATGCCGACCAGATTCATGCCGCGCACCGCGGCCGGATGGCCATCGGCCATCATGAAAGGCGGCACATCCTGCACGACCTTCGAGCAACCGCCGATAATCGCAAGCTTTCCCACCCTGCAAAATTGATGCACAGCAGAAAGTCCTCCGATAATCGCCTGATCCTCGACCGTCACGCAACCCGCCAAAGTCCCGACATTGGCGATGATCACCTGATTACCGACAACACAATTGTGCGCGATATGCGCGTAGGCCATGATGTGGCAATTTTCCCCGACCACCGTTTCCGTCCCCTCGCCCGTGGCCCCGTTGACCGTGACGTATTCACGAATCGTCGTGCCCGCTCCGATCCTGACCGCTGTGCGTTCGCCCTTGAATTTGAGATCCTGCGTAATCGTCCCCAAGGAAGCGAAAGGAAAAATATTGCAGCCTGCTCCGATATGCGTGTTGCCATCCACAACAACATGCGACATCAATCGCGCCCCGTCGTGAATAGTGACCTCTGGCCCAATAACGCAAAACGGCCCAATCTCAACATCCTTGCCGATCTTGGCCCGCGCATCCACAACCGCTAAAGAATGAATCGCCATGATTTGCGCTCGCCTACTCCCCAAAAGCGAACGTGAGATCCGCCTCCGAAGCCACTTCCCCGTTGACATAACTCACCGCGCGCACCTTGCCGTATTTGCTGCGCCATTTCAGGACTTCTATTTCCATGATGAGCTGATCGCCGGGAATCACCATCTTGCGAAATTTCACGTTTTCCATGGATATAAAAAACGCCAATTTCCCAATATTCTCCTGTTTCTTGAGCATGAGCACGCCCGCCGTCTGCGCCATGGCCTCCAGCTGCAACACGCCCGGCATAACCGGCATATTGGGAAAATGCCCGTTGAAAAACTCTTCGTTGGCCGTGAGATTTTTTAATCCCACGATACGCTTCTCGTTGTCCGTCTCCAAAATTCTATCCACGAGCAAAAACGGATAGCGATGCGGCAAAATCTGCTTGATGCGATGGATGTCCAAATAGGTTTCTATCGCAGCGGCCGATTGTGCGACCGGTGCCGCGGCAACGCGCTTCTGCACAGCCGGCCAAAGCTGCCTACCCAGCTTTACATTGAGTTCATGCCCCGACTTCACCGCGATGATATGCGCCTTGAACGGCCGCCCGAGCAAGAAAAGATCGCCCATGATATCCAGCATCTTATGGCGCACGAACTCGTTGGGAAAACGCAAATCCTCTTTACTAAAAATTGCGTCGTCCCCCACGACCACCGCATTGTCGAGGCTGCCACCCTTGATCAACCCCTTATCCTGCAGCGCCTGCACCTCGTGGTAAAAACAGAACGTGCGCGCCGGCGCAATTTCCTTCTCGAAAATTTCAGGCGTGATCAGCAAACTCAAATACTGACTCTGCAATTTGGGATGATTAAAATCAATCGTGCAAGAAAAGCGCAATTCGTTGGCCGGCAATTCAATCAACGTGCCCGCATCATCATAAAACCACACCGGCTCGCGAAAAAAACAAAAATCGCGCGCCACGTTTTGCTCCACGATGCCGGCCTCTTTGAGCATTCCCACGAAAGGCAGCGCCGACCCATCCCCCACGGGCGGCTCGTTGGCATCCATCTCGATGATGAGATTGTCCACGCCAAATCCCATGAGACTAGCCAGCACATGTTCCACCGTATGCACACGCACATCCCCCACGCCCAAATTCGTCCCGCGCGCGGTGCTCACAACATGCGCAATGTCGGCCTTGATGGTGACCGGCGGATTAAGATCCGTGCGAATAAACACAACACCATAATTCGCCGGCGCCGGCTTAAATGTAATCTTCGCGCGATTACCCGTATGCAGAGCAATCCCCGAATAACTAACCGGTTTCGCTATAGTTTTTTGATTTTCCATTTTTAATGATGGTTACGAGGAATCAAGCCTGGGTGTCCTTGAGCAGCGACTCGCCGGGAGCGCGTGGGACCCATTGAGCGAATGCGGCGAATGGAGTCGGGGGCATTTATCGCCGTGGATCCTTGTGCCGCATTCGCCAATGGGGTACGCGCGGAGGCGGGGAGCAGCGAAAGGACACCCAGGCTTGATTCCTCATTCTCAAATCCCCGCCAACTTGGCATTTAACTCCACTATCGTCTTTTCCAATGCCTCAATCCGCTCCTGCAATTTTCCCAATCGATTGACCATCGCGACATTTCTCTTAAACTTCAAATGATTCATTGCCGGCGAGCCGATGATAAAATCCCCGGCATCCACGTCCTTCGTCACGCCTGCCTGCGCCGCGAGAATGGCCCCGTCCCCAATATGCAGATGCCCCACGCAACCCGCCTGCGCCGCCACCGTGACCTTATTGCCCAGCGTGGTCGACCCCGCGATACCCGATTGCGCGACGATCACGCAATCTTCACCCACCGTAACGTTGTGCGCGATCTGCACCAGATTATCTATCTTCGTGCCACGTCGGATGAGCGTACGATCAAAGCGCGCGCGGTCAATCGTGACATTCGCCCCGATCTCCACGTCGTCTTCGAGCACGACAGTCCCGACCTGCGGCACCTTCAAATATTTGCCATCCACAAAAATAAAACCAAAGCCATCCGCGCCGAGTACCGTGCCGCTGTGAATGATCACGCGATTGCCCACCCGCACCCGCTCTCGCAAAACAACACCCGGATACAAAACAGCGTCCGCGCCCACCCAGGTTTCCTGCCCTACGAAACAACCCGCGCCGATAACACAGCGATCGCCCAGTTCCGCGCGATCCTCAATCACCGCACAAGGCCCGACCACAATATCGCGCCCGAGTTTCACGTCCTTACCAATCACCGCGCTGGCATGAATGCCCGGCACACGCGCTATCTGATTGGGCCCCAACGCGTCGATCAATTGCGTGAACGCGAGCGAGGGATTAGCCGTCCGTATCACCGTCTTGGAATCCGGCGGCGACACCTCTTTGCCCACAATAATAGCGCTCGCGCGCGTGCTAGTAAGCAGCGGAGCGTATTTCGGATTCGCAAGAAACGTGATATCGCCCGCATTGGCCTCGCGAATGCCCGAAATGCCCGTAATCAGGAGGTCCCCAGACCCCAGCACCTCCCCACCCAGCAAACGCGCAATCTCCGAAACGGTTTTATTCATATACGTGTCATCCTGAGAAGCGTTAGCGACGAAGGATCTACTTCGCTCACCGCCTCTCCCTTATTGCTTCCCAGCCGCAGACGCAGGCGGAAGCGCCGCAGCCTGTGCCTCATGTCCCTTATTCAAATTCTTAATCAAATCATCGGTCAAGTCCAAAGTCGGATCCTTGTACACGATCACGTCGCTGACAAAAATGAACGTGAACCCGTCCTTCTTGCCCTTCTCCGCAACGATTTTCGTAATCGTGTCCAATATTTCTTTGCGCAGCGCCAGCAATTTGTCCCTGATTTCCTGCACCGTGTCGCGCTCGTAATCTCTCAAATCCTTGATTTTTTCCTTCACGATGGCTTCTTTGCTCTTCTTCGCGTCATCGCTCAACAGCTCGGACTCTTCTTTTAATTTGTTGATCTCCGAGACCATGCGATCCGCTTCTGCCTTCTTCGTCTTCTGCACATCCTGCAATTTCGCGTTCTCTTCCTTCGTGCGATAGTACTCGTTGAATGCCTTTTCCAAATCCACGTACCCAATTTTCGTCTCCGCAGCCATCGCCGAGCCACCGCAAAGACCCGCAGCCAAGGCAATCACAACCCCCATCGTAAGCGCTCTGTTCATGATGTTATTTCTCCTTTTAGATTTTTAACATGCACCCTGTCCCCCCTTTGTAAGGGGGACTACAGGGGGTAGACCAATTAGAACTGCGTCCCGATATTAAACTGAAATTGCCCGTTGCCCTTCTTCGTCTCGTCGTCCACGGTGATGGGGAAACCATAATCCAATTGAACTGGACCAATGGGCAGCTTCAATCGCACGCCGATACCCACGTCGGAATTGATTTGACTCAGCTTGATATCCCCAAAAGTCCTATACACGTTACCCGCGTCGTAAAACAGCGCCCCGCGCAAAAAGGAAACGATCGGAAACGTGTATTCCACCGTGCTCGCGTATTTGACCTTACCGCCAATCGGCTCCTGCGTATTGTCCTTGGGCCCCGCTCGACGAAATTTGAAACCCCGCAAATTGTTGGGACCACCTAGAAAGAACCGGTCAAAAATAGGCACGCGATTGCTGCTGCCAAATTCCTGCACCACGCCACCCTCCGCGGCCCATTTGAATATATGATTGTTGAACCACGGCACAGGAAAATATCGCGCCCATTTCGCATCCGCTTTCGCAAAATGCGTGTCTCCCCCTAGCCCAGCCAGGTCACCTGTTAGAACGGCTCTCTGGCCCTGCGAGGGATAAAAGGCGTTGTTGCGCGTATCGTAATCCAACTTCAACGTGACCTTGCTGACAATTCTCGTGCCTTCCTCTTCTTTCAATAAAGTCGATGCGTCGTCGTCCACGTCCAGCTTGATTCTCTCCAACGTGTAGATCACATCCGCGCGCAAAAACTCCGTGAGCGGGCGCCCCACGCGCAAGTCAAATCCCAATTTTGTTTCGTCGAATCTATCGCTCAAAAAGGTCAGGTTGCTGTAAAAGGCATCCGCACCCGCGGACAAACGACGGTTTAAGAACCACGGTTCCGTGAAGCTAATCAGGACATCCTGACGCTTGGGACCCGCCTCCACGCGCAATCGCATTTTTTGCCCGGCCCCCGTGAACGTCGGCCAATTTTTATAATCGAAATTGCTTTGCGAAAGTTCCACGAATCCGATCAAATTGTCAATCGAGCTGAACCCCGCTCCGAAACTCAATTCCCCGGTTTTCTTTTCCTCCACCGTCACGACAAGATTTTTATGGTCCGACTTGGCCGTCGGCTGATAATCCAGGTCCACGGTTTTAAAGTAGCCTAGATTTTGCAATCGCTCCTGCGACCGGCGCACACGCACGCCGTCGAATTTTTCACCCGGCAAGACAGCCAATTCACGGCGAATCACCCTGTCCTGCGTCACCACGTTGCCCTGAATATTGATCTTTTCAATATAGGACAGATCACCCTCTTCGATTTTGTAGGTGATCGCCATCTTGCCGCCTTCGAAGTCCGTGTTCGTATCCACTTTCACTTTCGCGTCGATGTACCCCTTCTCGAGGTAATAGTCTTCCACGGCCTTGACGTCCAGGCGGAATATTTCAGGAACGAACAGCGAGCCGGGCACTATCTTGAGATGTTTTTTGATGTCCTCTGATGGAAATACCTTGTTCCCATCCAACGTGAGCGTGGAGACCACGTATTGCCTGCCTTCCGAGACGATGAGTACAAGCGTAATTTCGGTTTTCTCGGTATTGAATTTACGCTGGACGTCGCTCACCTTCGCGTCGATGTAGCCCTTGGAGACATAGAAAGCGCGAACGCGGTCCAGATCATCGCGAAATTCATCTTCTTTGAGACGCCCCGCGTTGAACAGCCATTTTTTCTTCGTCTTCATCACGCCGCGAATTTTGCGTTCCTTAAACGCCTTCAACCCCTGGAATTGAATGTCTTTGATGAAGAGTTTTTTGCCTTCCGTGAAGCGCAGCGCGAGAATAGCGCGGCCCGAGTTCTCGTCGGTCGTGATCTTGTAAGCAATGTCCACTGAATAATAGCCCTTCTCCTGATAGAGCTTGCGAATTTTCTCTACGTCCGACTTGACCTTCACCTCATCAAGCACGCGATTGATCTTCGTGTCCATTTCACCCAGGATTTTGTCGCGCTTAAAAACTTTGTTGCCGTCCAACAGCACATCCTTGAGAAAAGGTTTTTCCTTCACGATGAAGGCCACTTTTAAACCGCCCGCGACATTCGAGACGTCCACGCTGATATTGGTAAAATAGCTCAACGCGTACAGGCGCTTGATATCCTCGTTGACATTTTTCTGCGAAAACTCTTTTCCCGCGCGCGTTTTTACTTTACTCAAAATCACCGCGTCGTCCACCGTGCGATTCCCCAGCACCACCACCTCGGAGATATTTTGCTCCGCCGCACTCGCGTGCAGAGGCGAACACAAAACGATTGCCACCATCAAGGACAAGAACGTAGACATCGCGCGCATGCGCATCGAGACATTGGGTGTCATGAAATTTTTCCTCATCGAGCCTGGTTGATGCTACGATTCCGCGAACTCTGGTTCTTCCCGCGCCGAAAAATCACCAAATCGAGTAAATTGTTCCCGATACGCCAGCCTCAAATCGCCGGTCGG
>CAZOWS010000358.1:0-5117 GCA_964583365.1 uncultured Actinomycetota bacterium | reverse complement strand
CTTTCCTTGAGGGATAGAAATCTGACCATCATCAAAAAAGCGACTGTCGTTGCGAGTGTGGGAAAAGTGGACGATTTATTAGCTGAACTGAGCCTCGTGGCTAGGAAGAACCCTGGGGACAAACGTGTGATTTTGTTGCAGAAGCTTGTAGATCGGCATTTCCAAGAGACATCACCATTTAGAAAAGCTACTCCAGGGGATTATGGGGAAGAATTTTACGCAGAGAATCCTTACCGTGTGCCTCAGGGTGAGATTGTGCGTCGAGATGACTGGCACGATGAGAAGTTATCTTCAGGATTAATCAAGTATGCCCTCATACATCAGCTTATCAAACATGCGATGTCCATGCCGTTGAAAGATATCAAGCGGTATATAGCGATGCTGGATAACACACAGATGTCTCGGAAAGCCCATCTAATTTTGTTAGGAAAGATGATTGCCGTACAGGGTCCCGATGAGGTCCTGGCTTTCTTGACGAACACTAGTGAGCTTTGCCGGCCAAGGGCCAAAGGATCTGCTGAGGAGCTAGGGTCCACTACGCAACGCTCCGTATCTGCATTTACAAGGGATTGGGCTAAGTGCATAAGCAAAAATATGGGAAAAGGAGATATGACGCACAGGATGGTTTCCGCACTTACAGAAATACTGGTGCGTGGAGGTAAGAGCACGGGTGAAGCAGTGCGCATAGTCTTAGGCGAACTAGAGCCAGCGAGTAAAGAAGAAGCGGTGAAATGTCTACTTCCACACCTAGAAAATCCAAAGCCTAAAATTCGCAGGGAAGTGGTAATCACGCTGGGAGAAATTGGCGACGAAACTGTCCACCGGCCGCTTGCCGCGTTGATGCAAAACGATTCTGACATAGGCGTGAAAAATGCGACTCAAAAGGCTCTTGCTGCCATCGCTGCTCGGTACGCAAAGAAGCTTATCCCCAAGCCCCATCACTTCCCAATGCATATTCGCGTGGCGTTGAAGGCCAATCTTCTGCCGCGCGCGGCAGAGTTTGGTTTGAGCGCACAAGAACTGCTTGCTCTCATCGACGAGACTGGTTTTGCGGAATACCGGCCGTCAGATCAACGAGCGATTTCATCCGGAAAAGATCAGGGCATTGCGATACGCGCGCCGCCGGCATTGACTGAGGCGATTGCCCAAGAATTGGAGAAAATCGTTTCGGATCAGAGGAAGATTCCGCCGGAGAAGGTGAAGGGTTTATGGCATTTGCATGAGAGCATGCACAAGTTCGTGAGCGCTCCGGCCTATCAAGAAGCGGTGCAAAGACTGCTGAGAAATTTACAAATCACGTTGGGGAATGCAGGCTATCAGTGCTTGCGCGAGGGTTTTGAAAATAACTACGCAAAGTATCCCAGCGACGAGGCCTTCCTTGAAGAACTGATCGTCAATTTCTATCAAGAGCGTTTCCTTTTTGGCAATCCCATTTGGCTTATCCCTTCTGGCGCTGTTGCCTTGCCGGATTCGTGGAAGAAAATTCAATCTTCGCGCGTACGGATGTCGGAATCTGTGGACAGCATCATATTGCGCGAGACATCTAGCTTTTCAAGCGAACTACGCATGCTTATGTCCAAGTCGGAGATGAGAGAAGAATTCTTCCATCGGATTGCAGAGCCACTTTTAAAGGTATTACCGAAAGACGAGATCTTATCACCGGTCTATGGTGAAGATTTTGTGCAGGGAAATTTTCGGGCGTCCTGCGAATTAGCTTTTGTAAGCCCGGACCCTGTGAGCAGTCTTGTGCGATTGTTCAAGGGATTTATTGAGCGGGACACACCCCATTGGAGTAATCCAAGGAGGAAATTGACCTCAGTCGAAATGGTTGCCGTGGTACAGGCTCTAGGTTCAACCGGGGATACACGTGCAATAGATGCGATAACTGAAGCAATCACACTATCTTTAAAAGTAATGGGTGGGGTGAGGAGTATCGATGTGGAGTGGCAGACGCGGGAGCAGATGGTGCAGGCGCTGGCTACTTTAGGAGATCCCGCGGTGTTTGCCCTGAGCGCATTAGCAAGAAAAACACAGGAGGATTACCGAACAAAAGATTTTGCGATTCCTGCGCTGGCAAACCTTAGCCACAAGGAAGCGATGAATACCTTGATCTGGGTTATGTACGATGACCCGCAAGCCCAGCGCTACAGGACAAAAGCGTGTAAAGCTCTAGGTCATTTTGTGGGCTATCCCGAAGCCATTGAGGCATTGAAGCGAGTTGCAGAAAAAGATACAGACGCGCATTTTGTCCTAGACGCAATCGAAGCATTGGTCTTGGCCGCTGGAAGGGATAGTCTTCCAACTCTGAGGGAATGCCTAAAGGATCCCAGAACCGAAGTGAGCGAAGCCGCGCAAAAGGCCATCGCCGGAATCATGGCGCGCAATGCGCCGATGATTCCCAAGCCACATCATTTCCCGCTGCACATACGCGTGGCGTTGAAGAAATATCTTGCGGATGTTGCGCGAGACGCAGCGGCGAAGGTGAATCCCACCGAGGATGAGCGTTTCTTGGCCGGCACTTTGACGGCCGAGGAGATCAAAGAGATCGTCGATGTGCGTGGTTTGTCACGCACATTGCCCAATGGGACGGTTGAGATGGAGGATGAGCGTATACGGATCTTGGTTTCTACAGCGCTCAGGGATTTGGTGAGCAAGGATAGGCGCATCTCGCCGGAAAAGTTTGAGGCGCTGCTGCGCATACACGAAGGCATGCATGCGATATTGCGTGCGCATCCGGAGATGTTGAAGGAATTCATCGACAACTTTTATAAGAATGCATCTCAGTTTGCCGCTAACATCACGCGCGATGGTTTTGAAAACAATTATGGCAAGACAGAAAGCGAAGAGGATTTCTTCGAGGAATTGATGGTTACTTATGTTCAGGAGAAATTATGTTTCGGTAATCCATTGAGGGTTATCACTTCAAAAAAACTAAAGAGCTTATCCGCGCAAGCGCTTGAAGACCCCGCCATCATCAAATCTCGGCAGGATGAGATACCTATGGGACCTGTATTCAAAAAGGTATTGGATGACGGGACTAGAAGGCTGCAAGTCTTGAGCAAGTCAATTATATACGACTCGCCCTTACGCGAAGATTTCATAACGGCAATAGGCGCCAATAAGTTCAAGGTTCAAAATGAGGTAGACCCTGTGATGGCGATCGTGAATCTTGCAGAATTTGCATCGCCATCTGGCGTTCTCAAAAAAGAAGGATCCATTGAATACCGCGAAGAAATCATCCACGCTATTGGGTTATTGGGTCAACCTGAAGCGGTTCCTTGGTTGCTGAAATGGAGCGCGGGCGCGCCAGGTTGGGCTGATAATGCTGCTTCCGCGGGTCTTGCGTTGGAAGAGATCGGGACAGTGGCGATGCAAGCGCTTATCGAAGCGCTTGCTCCTACAAACCAACGACCGATACGAATCAAGGCGTTGCAGTATTTAGCAAAACTGCAAGATCCTTCGACGCTCCCGGAGATTCGTAAGCTTCTCGATGAAGGCGATGAGGACATTCGTATTGCTGCCCTCGGTACACTTGGCATCATGAAAGACAAAGAGTCGTTTGAGCGGGTAATCGTTTTCTCCAATGATGCGACAGCAGGGATACGGGCAGCGGCGCTCTTTGCGCTTGCACAAATGGCTGATATACGCGCAAAAGCCACATTCCGAAAAGGGTTGAGCGACATAAGCATTGAGGTGGTGTCGCAAGCAATAAACGGGGTTGGAGTTTTGAAAGATACAGAGGCCATCCCACAATTGTTGAAGCTTTTAGAATCACCTCAAGTTGAGATGCTAGTCATTATGTCTCTTGGGGAAGTGGGCGATGAGGCTGTGGTCGAAGGTCTGCATCCGTTTGTTTCGAGCCCGAATGTTAGGATTAGAAAACTTGCTGTGGAGAGTCTTGGAAAAATTAAATCACAGAAGGCCTTGCCAGCTTTGGAAATGGGAAGCAAAGATGAGAGTGGAAATGTGCGTATCGCGAGTATCGAGGCTCTGGGTGAAATTGGGGGGCGTGAGGTGATACGGATACTCAAGAGCATGCTTTGGAATGAAGACGAGCAAACGTCCCTGGCTGCAGCCAAGGTCTTAGGTGCACTAGGCGCTGCAGATGCTGTGGACGCGCTCTTTCAATGCTACGATGCCAATATAGAAGGACGAAGTTTTACAAGTCACGTGATGTACCTGCGCGCTGTGACAGCGATTGGTGCTCCTGCCGTGCCGACTCTCATTAAGAGATTGGGGTCAGATGATCTTGTGGTGAGGGCTGAGATGGCAGATGCGCTTGGTGAAATCGGTGATGAAAGAGCCAGCAAGCCACTCACTGCTTTGATGCGAACGGATCCCAGTGGGCAAGTTAGAAAAGCAGCTCAGCATGCTCTTGCTGGTATTGCGGCGAAGAAGTCGAAGAGACTTATTCCCAAACCGCATCATTTCCCAAGGCATATACGCGAAGCGTTGAAGGCCAATCTTCTGCCGCGTGCGGCAGAGTTTGGGCTGAGCGCGCAGGCGTTGCTTGCGCTCATTGACGAGACGGGATTTGCGGAGTACCAGCCGTCAGATCAACGAGCGATTTCATCTGACAAAGATCAGGGTATCGCAATACGCGCGCCGCCGGCATTGACTGAGGCGATAGCCCGAGAGCTGGAGAGAATCGTTTCGGATCAGAGGAAGATTCCGCCGGAGAAGGTGAAGGGTTTATGGCATTTGCATGAGAGCATGCACAAGTTTGTGGGCGACCCGGCCCATCAAGAAGCGTTGCAAAGGCTTCTGAGGAATTTACAAATCACGTTGGGGAATGCAGGCTATCAGCGCTTGCGCGAAGGTTTTGAAAATAATTACGCAAAATATCCCAGCGATGAGGCCTTCGTCGAAGAACTGATCGTCAATTTCTATCAAGAGCGTTTCCTTTTTGGCAATCCCATTTGGCTTATCCCTTCTGGCGCTGTTGCCTTGCCGGATTCGTGGAAGAAAATTCAATCTTCGCGCGGACGGATGACGGAATCTGTGGATAGCATCATATTGCGCGAGACCTCAGGTTTCTCGAGTGAGCTACGCATGCTTATGTCCAAGTCGGAGATGCGAGAGGAATTCTTCAAGCGGATTGCAGAACCTCTTTTAGA
>CAZOWS010000357.1:0-3176 GCA_964583365.1 uncultured Actinomycetota bacterium | reverse complement strand
ATCAGTGAATTGATCAAATTCCCCAGCCCAGCGCCCGTGATCGAGTGCCTGGAATGCTCCATCACCATCGGGCTATCGGGCGCTATCTTGAGGGAAGGAATAATGAGATTGAGAATCCCGCCGAGATGCACTTTCAGTTTGTTGTCGTATTTGCCGGGTACAAAAAGCAACTCACGACCCTTGTTTGGCTCTTCAATCCATTTCATGTAGATGTTGAAAGGCTTTTTAAACTTGAACAGCATGGTTTCGGACTTTTGTAGCTTATCCTCCAAGCGCTCCTGCTTGCGAAAGGTGCAGGTGTAATCATTCACGCCTTTGAAGAATTCCTGCGCTTTGTATAAATGCGCGAGCACTTCGTCCCCTCCCTCTCCTTGCTCCACGCCCTCACCCCGCGTGTCACGGGCACAAGCGAGCACGCAGAGTAAGACAAAAACAATGCTTAAGAATTGTCGCGGACGAAGAAACATGTTAGGGGACCAGGTTGGAAGATTTCTTTTTGGCTAGCAGGACCGTGTACACGCCTATGGGCTCGGAAAAGGTTTCGAAATCGCTGAAACCCACGCGCGTCAGCTTCGCGGTCAAGTCTTCGATGCTGCGATATTTCAAGTGCAAATTAAACACGCGCTGCATAAAAGGTTCTACGCCATGCCTGGGTAAAATACTATGCGTCACCAAACTGCCCCCATCCGGCATGCAATCATGGCAGACGCGCAGCAGTCGATCGAGCGAGGTTTCATCCAAATATTCCAGAATGCCCACAAGCTTCACGATTTGGGGCTCGATATGAATCTTGCGCGTCAAATCGGCCGCATCTCCCTCCAAAAACACAATCGCGTCTTCGGGCACACCCGAGTCTTTCCAAATCTGCTTGCCGAACGTGAAGGACTCCGCGTCCAAATCAATGCATGTGGCCGAAATATTTTTCTCTCCCGAGAGTATCACGGCCGACAAAAGGTTGCGGGACGGCCCCGCGCCTATACCCAAAACCTTCACGTGGGCATTGGCCGCGTAGCCGCTGATGAGATTCGCGAGAATGCGACTCACGAGTTTTTTGCGATTCCGCAGGGCCATCGGCATCGCGCCCCAGCGCATGACCAGAAAATCCATCCAGTCTTTGCGCTCCTTCTCGTCATCGTAGCTCAACTCCATAGACATCCAGCCGCCCGGCCGCACAAGACATTCTTTTAGAAGCTCGCTCTTGCTGCGCTCCATGAAAAATTTCATAAAACCAGCAGGAAGCACGTAATTGATCATCGGATTGACAAACAGAGCCTTGACCAGTTTGGAGAAAGGACTAATCTGCTCAAACGGAATTTTGTCCAACTCCATGGATGCTATCGATTCTATCGTTGTAGGCATTTTGGAAGTGTACCCATCAGGAGGCTTGGATTGAAGCATAATCCTTCACGAGAAACTCTCTCACCACATGGCATTTTTTATCCAATCCTTCTTCCGATGACAAGAACACATGCTTGTATTGCTCCTCACGCCCACCTTGATCTCTCAGTTTCTCGGCCTTCCACGCATCGAACGTGCCGGCAGGTGAAAACACCAAGCTTATCGCTCCCAATCTGCCCGATTCGCGCTTCGCCTTGTATTCACAATTCAAACCGCGCAGCTCTGCGTCCAAATCGCGCACGAAATTCCCCCACTGATTTTTCTCTCCAAGCGATCCCTCTTCGACGAGAAGCCCATAATATGGAAGGCTGCCCCATTTGGGGAACAAGCAGTAATTTTCAAGCCGGACGCCAAAGCGCCTGGCGATTGTATTGACTGCCTCCACGACCTGATACTCGGATAATTTTTCTCCCGTGATAGAGCTAAAGTGCTTGCCCTTACTAAGAAAGCGCAGCATCGGCGCCTGCAAATAAAATCCTGTCACCTCCACCAAATCCCTTATGTCGTAGCGGTAAAAACCGCTGGATGTTGTCAGTAGGATGAAATAGCGCTTTCCTTTTTCCAATTCATGCGCGAGAAATGTTTTCGGGGCCTTGTCCTCAATGGCCTCTTCGGGAATAAACTCATAAAAATGCGATTGAATATCCAAAACGCCGTCCGAGCCATCTGCCGAAATGGGTATCGTCATTCTGCCTTCCGACGCCACCAGACCTATGTCCCGCACTTCCGCGTTGCCAAAAAATTCAGGATAAAAATCCAGATACCTTCCGAGCGAGCCACCCTTCCAGTTGGAGACCAGCGAAAAATCTTTCCAAAAATGCTTCGGATACAACGCGCCGTATTTGTCGATCAACAAGCGCAATTCCGCCGCGCGGCTTGGATTGGGTTTCAGAAGCGGCGCGAGACGATTCCTTTCTTCCAAGGCAAGATTGGGGGCGCCGTCCAATGCGCCCTTTTCTATGTCGAGTACCATTTGCTCGCGACACTCGTTCAAGAGGCGAAAAACGCCGAGAACGGTGCTGGGATTAGCAGAACTGATGGACCCCACTTGTTTTTCCAACGCGAGGCGGCCTAGCACATAATATTTAGTGCGCGAGTCTTTGATCTGATACACATCGCGCGGCACCGCGAACAGATGCTGGGTGATCCAACTTTGACTGTCAATGGTCAGGCCCGAGATCGCGCCGCAAGGGATTCCCGCCGGGGTGGTGAATTCAACACTCGGGGACGTGATGGGCAAAAGCATGCGCTCAACCAGCATGTTGTTGCCATGATAAGCGTGAAATCCCCAAGCCAACCAGCCGCGACGGTATTCTTGGAGGAATTTTTTTGTGATCGGAATGTATTTCGGCTTGCCCGTCGTGCCGCTGGACAGCGCGAACATCACGATGCGCTGGCGGTTCCCAACCATTGCCAAACTGTCTCCGGCCTTGCACTTCTCTATAGAGTCGGCGTAATAATCGTAGTTTGTCACAGGAATACGCGAGCGAAACGCTTCTACGGAATCGCAAGCGGAAGCTCCGATTTCCCTGCCCATGCGACTGTTACCGTTGTAAGAAAGCTTTTCGCGCAGAACCACCTGCTGCGTGCTTTGTACTTTGCCGCAGCAAACGCGCATGCGCCAGGCTTCCCATCTGGCTTTTTGGAGTATTGGCGAGAAAAAAATTGTTTTGAGCATAGATTCCCTAGTGCTGGCTACAGCCTATCACTAGGGATTACACCTTGCAACACCTGCCTGCTAACTGGCGACGGGGCTCAATTTTTCAGACACGTAGTTC
>CAZOWS010000356.1:0-2562 GCA_964583365.1 uncultured Actinomycetota bacterium | reverse complement strand
CTCACCCTAACCCTCTCCCCATAGGGGAGAGGGAACAGACGGGGCGTACTCTATGACATTTTCTCCGCGCTGAAAAGTTGTTTTTGGTATGATGCACGCATGCGAGAGAGGATTTTTCTTATGTTGTTTTCTGGAATGGCGATGGCATTGATTGGCTGTGCGACCGTGTCGCCCGACAACGAGCTCATCACCGGGCCTCCGCGCTACGAATCGCTCGCAAAAAAACTGCAACCACGCATCGTCTCTTTCCGGGCCAATGCCGAGGATAAATGGCACAAAGGTCTTTGGCTGGGAACAGAGGGGCAGGGTAAAAATGCCGTGGCCGTGATTCACCTTGTGCAGCAACAGGACTTGCCCACGCAATCCGATTGGCAGGAATATCGTAAGATCTTGGACGTGTATGATGGCTACGCTACTGTCGGAACGCCTTCGCTGGCGCTAGTCAGAATTCCGTTGTCGGACATCCTGGACAATAAGTTGCTCGGGGTCCCGTTTCGCTCGGGCCGCATCATCGCCGCAGCCCTGAACCACCGCCAGCACATGGCGGATATCGGGCTTTCACAAAAAACCATCGAGAATTTTAAAAACGACCCGCCAAGATTTTTTTGGAAAAACACAGAGCCCGTGGGCCCCTTCGACGCGATTACCATTCCGACCAAAAACACAAAAACCGCGTTCCGTTACAATGTCGCCTACGTGGATTACGAGGTCGAAATCGGCCTCGTGATAGGCAAGAAAATCGCGCGCGGCGACATTCGCGCGAATACGAATCTGTCTGATGTGCTCGCCGGCATTGTCCTGGCCAACGACGTGAGCGACAGAGAGCCCCAGATCTGGGCCATTTCCAACCGTGCAGAAGTCGACGAGGGCACCGCGCATTGGCCTCTGACAGGTGTGTCAAGCCGCTGGACGCGCAAGACATTTGATTTGTTCACCGAGGGGAAATCGCATCCGACATTCGCTGTGCTGGGACCTTTTTTGGTGAACCCTGCAGACTATCGCATGCTCTACACGCGCGCGCTGGAGCTATGGCGCCACAATGGAAGCAAGAACGATCACCCGTTCGCGCTAAAACAAAACGGCCTAGTCATGGATTATCTGCACGACCCGCTAAAGCTTATCCAAGCTGCCCTAGAAGACCCCTATCTAAACATCAAGGAATTGAATCCCGGCGACGTGATTCTAATGGGCACGCCAGCCGGCACGATACTAAAAGGCAGCGACCTGCAAAAACTGCTGCCAAAAAATGCCATTTATCCGCTGTACTTCGCGGCAAGCCTCTCCATCCCCTACCTAAAACCCGGCGACGAAATCTGGGCCGAATCGGACTTGCTGGGGTTTCAGCGGAATAAGATAAAGTGAAATGCTTCTGCTAATATCTTTTCCCCTCCTTTGTAAGGAGCAAGCGAAGCGCGGTAGAAACGATCGGGAGGTAGAATCCACCCCCTGTAGTACCCCTTACAAAGAGGGACAGGGTGCAGCATGTTACGCCTGCCGCGCGGCGTTTTTCAGGGCTTGTTGCAGCGTATCCACCAATTGGCGGTCGGTGATGACCTCGGGGAGTATTGTCAACATCTCGGCATCGAATTTCGTGTAACCCATTTCGCTGAGGATTTTGCGGTTTGTTGCGTTGATCGGGACAGGCCCATCTTTTGTCTGAACGAGCAGCATCGCAAACTTCCCAAGTTCTTCCATGGAAACACCCGCATCCTCCAAGGTCTTAGGTAGAAAATACCCGATGGTTTCGGTCGGAATGGCAATATTTTTATTTTTATCCTTTAATCGTTGCGATGCAGCAGCTAAGGCAACGCCGAGTCTTGTCTTGGGCGCGGATGAAACAAAACATACGTTGAGATTGTCTTCTTTGTCGAGGGCCGACAAAGCATTGTAAAGATTCTCGTTCACCTGCGCCAATTGCCCCCCCGAATGATCCTCCAGGCTAATCACGCATCCGCCGTTCTCCAAGTTACGCAACAGATTCTCGTAGATTGCCCAGCCTTCCGGCGAAAGTTTTGCCCACACGCCGGTATCCAATCGCAGCAGCAGCGAGGATTTCCCGGGCTCGCTTAAACGCGCGAAGCACTCCGCAAACAATTCTAGAAATTCCGGGCTCGAGAATACTCTTTGCTGCTCGGCGCTAAGATCCTCCCATACTGTTTTCTCTCCCATAACAAATTTTATGCATTCCGTCTTCAAATCCCCTAAGCGTTTATCGTCGCTTTCGCTTTGGCCAGATGGGACTTCCAACCTTTGCGCATTAAAATACGCTGCCATCTCCATCAAGCGGATTTTGTCTTTCGTCTCCGGGAACGACGTGTTTAGGGCATCCGATAGAGCCTGCGCGCCAACATTCTCCATAGCACCATCAGCCCCATTCACCAACACTCTGCTTTCCCGCGATACCGCATCCTGCTCCATATGGATATTGCCGCCCATACGACGCAACAATTGATACAGTAATTCTGTCGCAACCGTCGCGTCTGCTGCCGTCACTGTCTTTACTCCGCCATCTTGAGGGATATCGCCACCCGCCAGAGATCCTATAAAAGCATCTCCATTTTC
>CAZOWS010000355.1:0-6862 GCA_964583365.1 uncultured Actinomycetota bacterium | reverse complement strand
CAAAGCCTCGGCAATGCCGCCCGTGATCACGCTCGGGGCCTCCAGCTCCTTGCCGCCCAACAAACCGAACGCGTGAATCATACCTGTCACGGTTCCAAGCAGCCCCAACAACGGAGCCAGCGTGATGATGGTGTCGAGCACGGGCAATCCCTGCCCGAAACGCTTCAACTCTTTGTTCGCCGCGCGCAAGAGCGCATTGGTAAACGATGTCTCACGATGCGAAAGACCGTACACCAAAGTCCTCGCGACAAAATCACTGCTGCCGTTGCCAACTCGAATCGCAGAAGCCAAATCTCCCTTTTCCGCAAATCCGAATATTTTTTCCACGACATCAGCATCCCGATGTTTTCTCTCGGTGATGATAAAAATAGCGCGCTCGACAACCACGGATAGCGCGGTGATCGAAGAAATCAATAGC
This sequence comes from uncultured Actinomycetota bacterium, assembly GCA_964583365.1. GTDB lineage: Bacteria > Auribacterota > Ancaeobacteria > Ancaeobacterales > CAZGMX01 > CAZOWS01. Next base: position 6,444 of record CAZOWS010000355.1, on the reverse strand, counting down.
GGCCACATGATAGGTCCGCCTTTGTTGAACATGCCCAAAATTCCCTGATGCAAGAAGTCCATAATCTATGCCCCTATGTTCTCGCTCTTCTCCGAAACAATTCCATCCCCGTGACGGACAGCACAATAAAACCAGCGCCGACAATCGAAAGCGCCCAGCGACCCAGCCCGGGAAAGTCCAATTCATGCAGCTTGGCTACCCAAACACCGAAAGTTCTTCCTCTGTCCATCACCAAAAGCACTTCGCCGGAATCGCGGTCCACGGCTATCTTCGTCCTCCTCGCGTCGTCAAATGCCACGCGATAGACAGGCCTCGGCTCACTGGATCTGCGCGCCTTAAACGACGGGATCAGCTCCGTGGACAAAACAACGGCATCCTCGCCCGCAACCGTCTTCGCTATCCTGATCGCGAACGCCTCATCCAGCGGTGAAAGAATCGCGCCCGTGGCCGCATCCATCAGCAATACTCCCTTATCCTTATTGGCCATGCGCGCGATATACACCTGCTTGTCCAGCAACAGATTCAGCTCTACGCTGCGGATTTCCCCTTGCCTGGTTTCAAAAACTTTTTCCATCGACACGGAAGGCACAGCTAATCCCGAGGATGCCTTCTTCGCAGGCCTGTCTTTAAAGTACAGCAATTTCGCGTTCGCGCGCAACACGCCGGTCGCGGCAATATTGATCAGCAGCAAAGAACATCCGAGACCCAAAAGCCGGTGAAAGGATCGCAGCCTCATGTTACGGAAATTGCACGCGAATGCTCCCATACACCCCGAAGGGATCACCGGGAAACGCTCCGGAATTCACGCCGTTGCGATACCAATCCGTATCCGTAAGATTCTTCATGTTCACCTGCGCCTCGAACCATCCCTTTTTATAGAAAAGCGCCATATCCACCGTAACATAGGATGGAATCACCGACGTGTTCTGGAGATTGAGGAAGACACTATCCTTGTAACTCAGGCCACCGCCAACCCCGAAGCCTTTCAGCGCGCCCCTCTGCAACTCGTAAGTGGTCCAGCAATTAGCGGTATTGTACGGAACACCGGCCGGCCTGTTACCGTTGACACTCGGACCCGATGATACAGGCACGCTTATAAGCGTCGCGTCTTGGCGCGAATAATTCGCAAGCAAATTCCATCCGGGCGCGAGCTTGAGGTTCGCATCCACCTCGACACCCTCTGTAGCCTGACTACCGATCGGAATGGTCTCGGTTCCTATCGTGACCAGAAAATCTTTTCTCGAAACATGATACCAACTCACGTCGAAGTTGAGTTTTTGATCGAAGAAATTCCATCGCGATCCGATCTCGTATTGCAGCGAGCTTTCCGGTCGGCCAAGACTCGTGGACTCCGTGGTCAAAATTGCCTGATGGCTGGAGGCAGCTCCCCCGTAGAAGGAAACATGCTTGTTGACATGATGGAGCAGGCCCGCTTGGCCGCTGAAGGGATGATTGACCTGGAATTGCCTCACCTTGTTCAACGCGCTTCGCACATGGGTTTCAAAGCGGTCTATGCGGCCGCCTATCCGCAACTTCAATTGCTCGGTCAAGTCCATTTGATCCTGCGCGTACCAGCCCAAAAATCCCGCGTTGATCAGCCGGTCAAAACTTGGCACAAATGTCAGCGAGCCTTTGCTCGTCTCCGGGATAACGGGATTGTACACGTCGGTGATATTGGGAAGAGCCGCTAGGCTGCGAACCGCGCTGATGTCATGATACTGAAGCTCGAAACCCGTCAACACCTTGTGATGGATATTCCATACGTCGGCATCCCCTACCGTTTCAATTTGATAATTATAGTCCGTCACCTGATCCGTTTGCTCACGCAGTATTCTGCCGGTCATGACCCTGCTACCCGCCGCGACAGAGCCGCCGGAATTGCGCAGCCACGTCATATCACGATGGAGCACCACAAAATTATTTCTCAAGAGAAAGGTGTCACTAAAGCGATGTTCGTCGTTGACGGCGTAGCGCAAAATTTCCTGATGCGTTGCGGAGAACGGAGTGAAATATTTATTGGTTCTGGGAACAGCGAGCAATGTATTTTTCTGCGTGAGGCTGGCGCCCAGAAACGGTATACCATTCGTGTCCGAGACGATATTGATGTCACGATAATTAAAATCGAAGTTGGTGTCGTGATTCGGACCGGATTTAACGAGCAAAGACGGTAGCACTTCGAAGGTCTCACGCTTGAGATTGCGAAACCCCTGGGTGTTTAAGTAATCCGTGATAAAACGATAGTTCAGGAAATTCGGAACAAGCGGACCGGTTAAATCGGCCGTGGTCTCGTACGTGTTAAAAGCCCCAAACGAACCCATTACCGCGTAGCGCGCATTGTCCAAGGGTTCTTTGCTGACCAGATTGACGGACCCGCCTCCCGAACCTGTCCCGTACAGGGCCGAGCCCGGACCTTTTAATACCTCCACGCGCTCCACGTCCGCGAGCGAACGGCTGTATCCGTTCACCGTGGGACCGTCGGATACCCCATCGCGCAAGAAATTAGCGTTCAAACCCCGCAGCACATAGTTGTTAAAATATCCGTAATTGTTCGAGCTACTCTGGGAAATACCGCTCACGTTGGCTATGACTTTGTCCAGATTGGCCGTCCCGCCCTGCGCCTGGATGATATCTTGAGGGATCACGACAATATTCGCAGGGATATCCTCCAGCGGGGTGTTGGTTTTTGTGCCCGTCGCAACCGTTTGCAAAATGGAATCTGCCTGAACCACCACCTCATCCAGCGTTTTTACCGGTTGCTCTTTTTTTTCTGCCGCAAAGGATCCCGTCGCGCATCCCAACAAAATGGCGACGATGAAAGCCGCCCTCCCTAAAATCACTCTCTTTTTTTTCATTGTATCTACCTCCGGTAATGCTCTTTCTTTCGTAACTGCTCAGGTACCTGTCATCCTGAGCGCAGCAAAGGATCTTGTCAGACTATGTAGACCCTTCGCTGCGCTCAGGGTGACAGGGCTGATGAGTAGTTACGTTCTTTCATCGCTGGCTGGGTGATTGATTTCCCCCAAACGCCATCCCTGGCTGTTAAAGGCGATCGGGTCTTTCCGTCACTTATTCAAAATCAATTTGCCTGCCTTGGTTATCAGTAATCTGTACTCCTGCCCCTCGTGCTGGATGATCAATTCCCTGCCGCCCTTAAAAAGGGATTTCGAATCCAGCGTGGGTTTCGGCTTTACGGCGGGCGCGCCCAAATCATCCTTTACTGGCATGCGCTGCAATACCCAAAAATCCGGTGATCGTGAAATTGCATCTTGAATCCAAAATCCTTGCACGCCTGATCCTGCGCCTTCTCGACATCGTCGCTGTGAAACTCAATCACCTTGCGGCATTGCATGCACACCATGTGATCGTGATGCCCCTTCTTGGACGTGCGCTCAAAGAAGTCGCGTTTGCCTTCCCCCGCTGCCTTTTGTATCACGCCGACTTCGAGCAACATCGGCAGCGTGCGATACACGGTCGCGCGCGAAACACGCAGGCCTTTCTTTTTGAATCGCTCGCAAAAACTGTCGGCGTCAAAGTGCTGATTCATGCGCAGCACTTCGTCGTAAATACTTCTGCGCTCGAACGTCAACTTCAGGCCTTTCTTGTCCAGCAACCTCTCCAACAAAACCAATCCGTCCGCCGGCTTCTGCATGACCCCTCCTTCGCGACACCATCTCATTGAGACTAAATCTCAATGAGATAAAATATCATAGGTGGCAAATTACTGTCAAATTATTTGTGATGATTTTTAGCGCAACCCAGCGAATCGTGAGCCAAACCATTCGGCACGAAAATATTATTTTACACAGAGTTTACACAGCTTTTACCCAATGTTAACCAATGGCGCCATCAAAACAGGTAAGCTTGTGTAAAGTGGAGGTGGATTATGCGTTATCGAATTGCATTGTTTTCATTTTTTGTTGTTTCCCTGTGTTTCCTGCACTCGTTCGCTCCTGCCATCGTGCATGGGGAAAGCCTTTCCGGCTCTTTGCAAATCAAGGGTTCCGACACGATGGTGAATCTCGCGCAAGCATGGGCTGAGGAATTCATGAAAATTCATCCCGAGAGCTCCATTGCAGTGACGGGTGGGGGCTCCGGCACAGGCATCGCGGGATTGATCAACAGAACCTGTGACGTCGCGCTATCCTCGCGCAAAATCACACAAAAAGAAAAGGATTTGATGGCAAAGAAGGGTGTCTCGCCTCAAGAGCATGTGCCGGCCCTGGATGGCATCGCCGTGGTCGTGCATCCCTCCAACCCGATAGACAAACTCACGATTGACCAGTTGCGGGAAATATTTACAGGAAGGATCACCGATTGGAATCAAATTAGCTCCAAATCTGGTCCCATCGTTGTGCTCTCGCGTGAAGTCAATTCGGGTACGCATGTATTTTTCAAAGAACACGTGCTCACGCGCGAAGGCGATAAAGACCGCGTGGAATTTGCGCCATCTGCGCTCTTACTTTCCTCTTCGCAAGCCATCGCCGACGAAGTTGCTCAGAATTCCAATGCAATCGGTTATTACGGGATGGGCTATATGTCGCCCAAACAGAAGACGATTGCCGTGGGAAAAACTGCGGCAGGACCCTTCTTGAAGCCGGACGTGGAATCGATACGAGCGACCACCTACCCGATCGCGCGGCCGCTTTTTATTTACTCGTTGGCCAGCGGCAAAGATCTCGATAATGCTTTTGTCCAATTCGCCGAGTCTCCGGAAGGACAAAAGATTGTCGCTAAGATAGACTTCGTGCCCGTTCGCTAGTACCGATGGACACACGCCGGATTAAAGAAAGATGTATTGAAACCGCTATCGTCGCATGCGGCGTGTTGTCCATCGTGTTCGTTGTTTTAATTTTTATCTTCCTGCTAAAGGAAGGACTGGCGCTTTTCAAAACGGTTTCTCTCAAGAATTTCCTGTTCGGCTCCAGTTGGTATCCGATATCTGAGCCGGGCGAGTTTGGCATACTCCCTCTCATTGTCGGATCTGTGCTCGTCACTCTCGGGGCGACAGTTTTATCGGTTCCACTCGGCATCGGCTGCGCTTTTTTTATTGCCGAGGTGGCGCCGGGACGCATGAAAGACATTATTAAAACCTGTGTCGAGATGCTCGCAGCCATTCCCAGCGTGGTGATCGGATTCATTGGTGTCGTAACGCTGGTGCCGCTGCTGAAAAATATTTTTCACCTTCCCACGGGACTCACCGCGTTGGCCGGATCCGTGACGCTGGCCTTCATGGCCATGCCGACCATTGTGTCTATCGCGGAAGATGCGATCAACGCGGTTCCACGCTCCTACAAAGAGGCAGCCTACGCGCTGGGCGCAACCCGTTGGCAGGCCATGCATCGCGTCACGTTCCGAGCCGCTATGCCCGGGATTGTTGCAGCTATCATGTTGGGTATCGGCCGCGTGGTCGGGGAAACGATGGCCGTGATGATGGTAACGGGAAATTCCGCAGCGATTCCACGCAGCCTGCTGCAACCCGCGCGAACCCTCACGGCCACGATCGCTGCAGAAATGGGTGAAACCGTGCACGGATCGGAGCATTATTACGCTCTTTTCGCGATAGGCATCGTGCTCTTCGTGATCACGTTTATCATCAACTTCATCGCCGACGTTTATCTTCACAAGATGAGGCGTTAATGCAACGACAACGCAGAATCCATCCAAAAACAACGCAGGCAATAGCGTTCTGCTTGCTCACGCTCTCTGCGATCACGGTCATCGCGCCCGTCGCTATCATATTGCTTGTCATCGTAAAAAATGGCATACCCGCCATCAGTTGGGAATTTCTCACGGCCATGCCAAAAAACGGGATGCGCGAGGGTGGGATTTTGCCCGCCATACTGGGTACGCTTTATTTGGTGACTGGCGCGATCGCGGTTGCGCTGCCCATCGGCGTGATGGCGGCCATTTATCTTGTCGAATACGCCAAAGACGGCAAACTCACGCGCTTGATCAAACTGGCCATCATCAATTTAGCCGGTGTCCCGTCCGTGGTGTACGGACTGTTTGGGCTAGGCCTTTTCGTCTCTTTTTTAAATTTAGGAGCCTCTATCGCGGCCGGAGCCTTGACGCTCGCGATCATGATTCTGCCGGTCATCATCACCTCCACGCGCGAAGCGCTGGACAGCGTCCCAGCCTATTTTCGCGAAGTCAGCTTATCGCTGGGCGCAAGCCGCTGGCAGACGATACGCCACAGTGTTTTGCCGCACGCGATACCGGGAATCTTGACCGGAACCATACTCGGCATCGGCAGGGCAGCCGGTGAAACAGCTCCCATTCTTTTTACGGTGGCTGCGTTTTATCTGCCGCGCCTCCCCCATTCTCCTTTGGATCAAGTCATGGCGCTTCCCTATCATCTCTACGTGCTGTCCACGCAAGTCCCCAATGTCTCGCCCACGACGCGCTACGGCACCGCGCTGGTGTTGGTCGTGATGGTTCTGACGA
>CAZOWS010000354.1:0-7896 GCA_964583365.1 uncultured Actinomycetota bacterium | reverse complement strand
CTAAATCAGCCTCGTTTTTAGCCTGTATGGCGGAGCACCCACCGGCAAGGCACACAGATGCTATCAGGGATAAAATGCCGATGGTTTTTATATGGTCCTGAGTCAATAGCATTTTAAATACTCACGTCCAAACCCAATTCCAGTTGGAAAGCGCCATCTGCGTCGCCGTCTCTGCGCGCAGTGGCCGAGAAGGCGTTGCTGATACCAGTGTCACTACGCTTATTTTTGTAGTACTTTCCTGGGAAGAAATACCCCCCCAGAAGGCTGAGCTTTGCGTGCTTGGTCAACTGATAGCTAGCAAAAATATCCACTTCATGCCCCAACTCTTTGGGGTATTTTCTAAATGCCCTGAATTCATCAAAACCAAAACCATTTTCTTTGGATTGCAGATACCAGTAGTCCATTCCCAGATACACTTGGTTTAGCGGAGTGTAATCAAACCCAATCGTGGGCGCGATGAGATTTTCAAAAACGAAAGGGTCGCCAAAAGTCCCAGGCCTGGCCACACCAAAGTTGGCCGCATAACCGCCCGCCATAGCAACGTAAGGGCCGAATTGCTTTTGATAATGCGTATCAAATAGATTGGTATTCATGGGGGAAAACACACTGAAGGCATTATTTCTATCGCTTGTCACGGCAAAAACACCTTGATTGGTTTCATTTACCTTGTTGCCCGAAGCAACGAAAAGCTTGGCCTTGGGCTTGAAGGAACCCATATCGTACTTGGCATCCCAAATGAGCAAATAGCCCTTGTGCTCCACGTCGTGGAAACGTGTTTTGTCAATGCTTTTGGCCGTTCCCATGTTGCGCGCGCCTTCAAAACCCACGTTGAGTTTGCCAAAATTCATATCCAGGTAGGCTCCGTGCGTAATAAGATTCTCGTTTTTTACTTGGGATGTAAATAGATTGCTGCGCGCAAGCTCGGAAGAGCGATCCCTCAACCAGCCTGTGTACAATTGAAGACTATGTTTGTGAAATTTTATTTTTGCGTCGCTAGCGAAAAAATCTGCCGCCGTATCGTTGTCCGTAACTATTTTATCAAAGTTGATAACCTTCCCCAGATGAATGCGGTTGGCAAGATCTTCTTTTTCCCAATGCAAATTCCAATCGAAGGCTTCATTTTCTCCGGAAGCCGTGATGCCCCAATTTTCGTATTTTCCTCCCAAGGCGATGCGATGACCAATCTCCCGCCCATAGGGGAAAAGGCCTCCTTTAATCACTAGTTCTCTGGCCGGCAACAGCGGTAGCTCGCCCCACAATTCTCTGACGCGGGGAAGCGCGTCGGTGTTGGTATACGCGTGGTATTCCCCAAAAAGACCGTTTATGGGTTTTTCTGCCCACAGGGGGGCATCATAATCCGCCCGGCCCCGTTTCTCAATAAAGGCATAGATCTCAGGACCCGCGGTGTGACGAAAATCCACGGTAAAATCGTAAGCGTAGGCCAAATAATTATTTTTATCGGCATGATTGCGTCTGTCCAAATCCACCGTGTTGCTAAAAGTATTATAGGAAGATCTAAGATGCGTCCCCAAATACGGGGCCCAATCGGAAGCCTTTGGAAAGGTTGTAAAAAACCCTTGAATATCTTCCACCGGTGGATCCAGTTTCACTAAATCCACGGAGCTCTGCTGCAAAGATTGCGAACTACTTTCAGCTAGCACAATTTCGGTGGAAAGAAAAAAACAGAGCGAGAGAAAAAATGAGACGCAAAGATTTCCCGCATCTCTAGACTTGCTTAGAAACAAAATACCCCCCAATCATCGCTAAAAATCAAAGTGCTTGAATTTCGTTGAGGAAAAATATCTTGCTACTTCTCTACGCGGGGAATTCTCTACTACATTTAAATATTGTCAAGAATTTTTTCGAAATTTGAAGGCGGCTTGACAAACGTGTAAAATTAGCTTAAAGTGAAGCAAGTTAGCTAGCCGTGCAAACTGCCGCTAGAAAAAGGAGAACTGTCATGAGAAAAATTGTCCTAGCAGCTTTTTTTAGTCTCGCTTTGATATCTAGTCATCCTACTTTTGCGGATGATTCCACATCGTCCTCCACGGTCGCGCCACCCAAATCGGAAGGGCTATTGAGCAATCTGTTCAACAGCGCTACTAACGCGGTAAAAAATGTGATTGGGAATGCCGTCGAACAAGGAGCAAAAGACGCGGCCACGGACATGGTGCTTAGCAACCCTGGTAGTGTCACTCAGGTGGTGCGCGGGCTTAGCGGGGCGGGACAAAAAGATCCCGATCTTGCGCATATCAACAAAATGTACAACAGCGCGCCAAAGGACAGCGACGAACGCAAAGCGTTGAATGCCCTTTATATTCGTGTCCGAGATGGCGATCCCAAAGCGCGGCAGGAAGTTGTCGATCGATGGGTGAATTTCCAACAACCCAAACCTGTAAACCCTGCACCGCAGCCGACTGTGTCCACACCGCCGCCTGCCGCAACTGACAAGCCTGCCAACCAGGTGCAAAATGTGCCACCAGCTACAACAGTGCCGCAAGAGAAACCCGCTCCTCCGACAATAAAGCCTGTGTCCTTCGTCGACGTGGAGATTCCAGCCGGTCCCGCGCCTCGGGACAATTCAGATTTGGGAAGAGGCTTTGGTGGATCAACATTACGCGATCAACTTGGTTTGGCCGAAAACCATTTATCCAACATGCAAGATCTTGTCACCGGGTACAACGATAAGATCAAGGATCTTCAGGATCAAATTCGCCATGGGGGCGACAGAACTTCTTTGCGGGGAGAGATCGCTAACATAATCGGGGAAAGGGACGATACGATCAATCGTCATCTTAAACCCACGCAGGATTTTTTGAATTCCCATCCCAACGGAGTGGGATCGGAGGGTGATTCAAATCCGAGTTTCGACCCTAGCCAGGAATCAAACTCTGAAAATTCAAACGACCCAGTGGGCCGTGACATCAACAACGAGATGCAAAATGTGGAACAGGGCGCGGACAACGCGGAATCTCGCGGGGATCCGGGTAATAATGGTGGCGGCAATGAGCAGCCACCCAGCGGAGGATCGGGCGGACATTCCGGTGGGAGCTGTGGTGGTATGAAATAGCGAACCAAGTATCTACGTTGGAGATCCTTCGCTTCGCTCAGGATGACAGAAGGAAAGTTCGGCGTGCAGGGATTTCAAGCGTTGCATCGGGTCGGCGTTGGCCGTGATCGTGCGACCGAGAACGAGATAGTCGGATCCGTGCCGTAGAGCTTCGACAGCCGTCATCGTGCGCTTCTGGTCGTCGGCAGGATCATCCGAGCTACGAATTCCCGGGGTGAGAACCTTAAAAGGCGGCGGACAAAATTCTCGGATACGCTGAATTTCTTGAGGGGATGAAACGACACCGTCCATGCCCGATTCTTTGGCCAGTTTCGCCAAATGGCAGACTTGATCTCCGGCATTGCGGGAAACTCCCAATTGGTTTTGCAAAATCTGATCGTCCAGACTGGTAAGAACGGTAACCGCGAGGACTATGGGGCGCGGAATTTGTTTTTCTTGGGCGCGTTTGGTGATGGCGCGCGCACAAGCCTGCATCATTTCTTTGCCGCCTGAGGCATGCACGTTGAAGATGCTGACACCCATGTCCACCGCGGCTTCGCCGCATGCGGCTACCGTGTTGGGGATGTCGTGGAACTTCAGGTCGAGAAAAACTTTTCCGCCTTTTTTGATGATATCACGTACGAATGTGGGGCCGGCTTGGGTGAAAAGTTGGCTGCCGACTTTAAAGAAGCCAATGTAGTCGCGGGTTTTCTCGACCCATTGTAAGGCTACGGCTGGGTCATGAAAGTCTAGGGCTAGAATGAGTTTGTCTTTGATGGTTTCGTTTGTCATGGATCTACCTTTGGTAATTCTGGGACACGATCCCAATTTGAGAAGCTAAATTGGGTCATGTCCCGAATTACCGAATTTCCGGCATGTCCTGAATTTCATGTTTTTACCGAGCCGACCATGTCCGCTAGACGTTTGATTTTATTTTGCTGCAAATAATTTTTGATTCCTTCTACGATTTGGCTGGTCGCGTGCACGTTGTAAAAATTGGCCGTGCCTACCGCTACGGCCGAGGCGCCCGCCAGGATGAACTCCAGCGCACTTTCGGCGTCCTCTACACCGCCCATGCCGACTATCGGAATATTCGGGAACGCGCGATGAATTTGCCAGACCATGCGCACGGCGATGGGGCGAATAGCTGGACCGCTAAGACCACCGACTATGGATGCAATTTTTGGCTTTGCGCTGCGTATGTCTATGGCCATACCCACTAGCGTATTGATAACCGATAGCCCATCGGATCCTCCTTCAACGGCCGCTTTCGCGATCTGCACGATGTCGGTCACGTTCGGCGTGAGTTTCGTCAACACGGGCCACGGGGATATTTTTTTTACGCCTTGCACAACATCAAAAATGGCTTTGGGATCGGTGCCGAGAATGAGTCCGCCCTCTTTCACGTTGGGACAGGAAAGATTAAGCTCCAGCGCAGCTATACCTTCGGCGCCCGAAAGTTTCTGAGCGATCTGCGCGTACTCGTCCACCGTGTTGCCCGCGATATTGACGATTACGGGAACTTTAAATTGACGTAAAAAAGGCAGTTTCCGCGAGAGAAATCCTTCGACACCAACGTTCTGCAGGCCAATGGAATTAAGCATCCCCGAGGGCGTCTCGGCCGTGCGGGGGCCAGGATTTCCCTTGCGCGGCGTGAGCGTCACCGATTTGACAACAATGGCGCCAAGCGAATTCAAATCCATAAACTTAGAATATTCCTCGCCATAGGAAAAGGTGCCCGATGCGACCATGACGGGATTGGGCAAAATGAGCGAGCCGATACGAACGGAGATATCGAGATTTTTTTTCTTCAACGGGAAATCTCAAATGAGAGTGGGATAAGGGGTATTGTCTTCAGGGGACTCGCGGAGGCGCGCGAAGCTCGGTTCGCCGCCGGCATTATGGCGGCGATTCGCGCGCCGAGCGGTAGCGGGCGGGCGCCGCAGGAGCGCCCGAACCGCGTCCCCTGGAGACAATACCCCTTATCCCACGCGCTCCCACGAGGTTGCTTCGTCGCCCTTCGGGCTTCTCGCAATGACATTTTTACTCCCACAGAATTTTATCCGTTTCCATGACGGGCCCTTCGGTGCAAACGCGTTCATAGAAAAAATCGTCGCCGCGTTTCACTTTCATGACGCAGCCCATGCAGACGCCTACGCCACAGCCCATGATTTCTTCCAGCGAGGCAATGCAGGTGATGGCATGTTTTGCGCAAACCTCGGAAACAGCCTTCATCATGGCCTTGGGGCCGCAGGTAAAAACCACGGCATGAGCCTTTTCCATGTCCGTCAGCGTGTTAAGATACTGCTGAAACGGGCCGGTCACGTAGCCCTTTTTTCCGGCGCTGCCATCTTCGGTTGCGGTTTGCACGCCTAGACCAAGCTTTTTGAATTCAGAGACATAGAGCAGGTCGCTCTTTTTTCGCGCGCCGATAAAAACCTTGTCCATTTTGGACTTACCACGTTCGCGCTTAGCCAGAAAATAAAGCGGTGGCACACCCACTCCCCCCCCTACGAACACTCGGTGAAACCAGTCTGGCATCGCCGAAAAAGGCCGACCCAGCGGACCAACAACATCAAGCTTGTCCCCCTTTTGCAGAGCGGCCATCGCGGTCGTGCCTTTGCCCACGATTTTATAGAGAATGGTCACGCGAGAACCCGCGACATCGCAAACGCTGAACGGCCGCTTGAGCAAGCAGCCGGTAGCGCCGATTTGGAGAAACTGTCCGGGCTGCGCGGCGCGCGCAATTTCTTTGGAGTCGAAAATCAGTCTGTAGTTTTGATGCGAGAGTTCCCGGTTTTCGAGAACTCTAAACCAGCCCTGGGTCATGAAGGGACAACACTCGCGGGTGTCTTGTTCGGCGATGCGGGGCCTGGTTTCAAAGCTAGGTGATAATCCTGCAGCGCTTTCACGTCCAGACCACGCGTCCGAATCGCTTCCATGCCGCGGACGGCGGCTTGCGCGCCCGATATCGTGGTGACGATCGGAATATTGCGGGCGACGGCCGTGGCGCGGATTTTTACTTCGTCTTCGCGCGGACCCGTGCCACTGGGAGTGTTGATGATAAGGTGCACTTCGCCGTTCTTCATGTAGTCCAAAATATTCGGTCGGCCTTCTTTTATCTTGTACAGACTGACGACTTCGATGCCACTGGAACGCAGTATCTTTGCTGTCCCAGAGGACGCTATGATTTTAAAGCCCATGTCGGCAAGCTTCTTGGCAATGAACGCCACGGCTCGCTTATCCTGATTTTTTACGCTGATAAAAATCGTGCCTTCGGTCGGCAGAACTTGTCCGGCCGCGACTTGCGTCTTGGCGTAGGCAGTGCCCATGTCCACGTCGATGCCCATGACCTCGCCCGTGGATTTCATTTCGGGTCCGAGCAACACGTCGATGCCAGGGAATCGCGCGAACGGCAGCACGGCTTCCTTCACGCAGATGTAGGGAATCTTGACTTCCTCGGTGAACCCTATTTGGCCCAGCGTTTTACCGGCCATCACGCGCGCGGCGATCTTGGCCAGCGGAACGCCAATAGCCTTGCTGACGAAAGGCACGGTACGACTGGCGCGTGGATTGACTTCCAGCACGTACACGCGATCGTTCTTTACTGCGAACTGAACGTTCATCAACCCGATCACCTGTAGTTCTTTGGCCATCATCAGCGTGTTGCGACGGATTTCTTCGACCAAGTCGTCCGAAAGCGAAAACGGAGGAATCACGCACGCGCTGTCACCCGAATGAATGCCCGCCTCCTCGATATGCTCCATGATCGCGCCGATGACGGTTCGCTTGCCGTCGCTCACGGCGTCGACGTCTATTTCGATCGCATCCTCAAGAAATTTGTCTATCAGCACCGGATGCTCGGGTGAAGCCTTGACCGCGTAGGTCATGTAGCGTTTGAGATTGATATCGTCGTATACGATTTCCATGGCCCTACCGCCCAATACATACGAGGGGCGCACAACGATCGGATAGCCGATCTCCTTTGCCACGCGCATTGCTTCGTCGTTGTTCGTGGCCATGCCGTTCTGCGGCTGCAAGAGGTCGAGTTTTTTTAGCATTTTCTGAAACTTGCCGCGGTCTTCGGCGACATCAATACTTTCGGGCGTCGTGCCGATGATGTGCACGCCCGCTTTTTTTAATTTAACGGCCAGATTCAGCGGAGTTTGCCCGCCGAACTGCACGATCACGCCATCGCATTTTTCGCGTTCGTAAATATTGAGCACGTCTTCGAGCGTGAGAGGCTCGAAATATAATTTGTCGGACGTGTCGTAGTCGGTGGAAACGGTTTCGGGATTGCTGTTGACCATGATCGTCTCGAATCCATCTTCCTTCAAAGCAAACGAGGCATGCACGCAGCAATAATCGTACTCGATACCCTGGCCGCTGCGATTGGGCCCGCCGCCCAAAATCATGATCTTTTTCTTTTTGTCCTTGCGCGCCTCGTCTTCGCAACCGTACCACATGCCGCTGATGGACTTGTCGTCGCGGCTTTCCAGGCGATAGAACGGCAGCGCGTAGGTCGAATAATAGTAGGGCGTGTAGGCCTCGAACTCGGCCGCGCAAGTGTCCACGAGTTTGTACACGGGCTCTATGCCCATTTGCTTACGCAGAAAACGCATTGCCATCTCGTCGGAATGCGCGAGATGGGCGAGCTGCGCGTCGGAATAGCCCATCATCTTTGCCTTGCGTATCAAGTCCACGAGTTCCGCACTGGGCGTATCTTTCAAGGGGACATGGATTTTATCCAGCACACGACGCAGATCTTGATCAAAATCCAAAATCTCTTTGATGTTGGCCAGAAACCAAGGATCTATTTTGGTTAAATCCTGAATTTCCTCGAGCCG
>CAZOWS010000353.1:0-7799 GCA_964583365.1 uncultured Actinomycetota bacterium | reverse complement strand
GTTCAAATCCTCTCGCCCCGATTGCGGTCCCAAGATAATTTGAAATGAAGCAGAACATGTTAGGCGGAACTGAGGAGGATTTGTAACGGAGTTCACCAGCTAGCCGAGCAAGCGCAGCGCGCGAGGCCAAATCAAATCGCGGAGCGGTACATTAGCTGGCGGCCGGGTACCCGCGAGCGAAGCGAGTGGGTGGCAAAATCCTCTCGCCCCGATTGCGGTCCCAAGGAAACAATTCCTCCCCTTTGTAAGGGGAGGTTAGGTGGGGTAGAAGGTGGGGTAGAGGGTGGGGTAAGGTTTATGATCAAACAAGGTCATACGGAGTTGCTAGATGTTAGGCGGCGACTTAGACAGGAGATGATAGGTCCTGAAAGGCTACTTTGGTCTAAACTCCGAGCGTCTCAATTTCATGGATGGAGGTTTCGTAGGCAACATGGAATAGGGTCTTACATTGTAGATTTCTATTGCGCTGAAAAGGCCTTGGTTTTGGAAATAGATGGAGAAACGCATACTTCAAAATTACAAGTGAACATGGATTTGCGCAGACAAAAATATTTAGAATCACTGGGGGTTGTCGTAGTGCGATATTTTAATTTGGATATCATGAGGAACCTGGAAGGGATGCTAGAAGATTTATGGCAGCGCATTTTGAATGCGGCTGCTCCTCTACCTCCCCTTCTACCTCCCCTAGCCCCTCCTTACAAAGGAGGGGAATAAGACTATGAAAACCATCAATGTGGGGCTAGTTGGCTTTGGCACTGTGGGTGCCGGTGTGTATCACAATCTGCGCGAGAATTCGGAACTCATCGCGCAACGGTTGGGCGCGCATTTGCGCATTACGGCCGTTGCAGATCATCGCATCGGCAGAAAGAAAGGACATCTTCACAAGGATGTTCGCGTGACCACCAACGCCCAAGTGTTGGTGCATGATCCGGGCGTTGATATTGTCGTGGAACTCATAGGCGGCGAAAACGAGGCGAGAAAAATTATTACCGAGGCGTTGCGCTGTGGCAAACACGTGGTGACCGCGAACAAGGCGCTTTTGGCCGTGCATGGCAAAGAGATACTCAAACTCGCGCAGGCCGCGGGTCGCTGCTTGTATTACGAGGGCAGCGTGGGCGGGGGCATACCGATCATCAAATCTTTGCGGGAGGGGTTGGGCGCCAACAAAATTGAATCCATTTTTGGTATTGTCAACGGCACCTCGAATTATATTTTAAGTTCCATGACCGAGGGCGCGGCCGACTTTACCGACGCGTTGTGCGAAGCGCAGGAAAAAGGCTACGCGGAGAAGGATCCGTCCTTCGACATCGAGGGCATAGATTCCGCGCACAAGCTCGTGATTCTGGCCCGGCTGGCTAGTGGATCCTGGGTGGACATGAAGGATGTGCACGTGGAAGGCATCACGCAGATCACGCAAAAGGATATCGCGTTCGCGCGCGAGTTTGGCTACGTCGTGAAGCTGCTCGCGATTTACAAAGACGACGGCAAGCAAATCGAGGCGCGCGTGCATCCGACATTGTTGCCCAAAGGAAATTTATTGTCGTCCATCGGCGGTGTCTACAACGCGATTTGCGTGACCGGCGATCCCGTGGGTAAGACGATGTTTTACGGGCGCGGCGCCGGGCGTAATCCGACCTCTAGCGCTGTGATCAGCGATTTGATGGATATAGCACGCACGCTGTTGTCGGCATCGCGTGACCGCATCGCGCCCAACATGTTTCTAGGCACCAAACGCGACATGAAGAAAATCCAAGACGTGGAGGGTCGCGCGTATTTGCGCGTGAACGCTGAGGATAGGCCCGGAGTGTTGGCCGCGGTGGCCGGCATTCTCGGCGCGCATAATATCAGTATCTCGGCGGTCATACAAAACGAGACCGCTGGCAAAGGACAGCCGGTGCCGGTGGCTCTGGTGACGTACAAGGCGCGTGGGAAGGATTTGCTGGATGCGTTGAAAAAAATCGATAGGTTGCCCGTGGTGAAACACAAGACGCAGATGATAAGGATTGAGGAAGAATCGTGATGATGTGGCGCGGAATTATTGAAGAATTTCGAAAGTTTTTGCCCGTGAGCCGCAAGACGCCCGTGATCACGCTCAACGAGGGTAACACGCCCCTCATCGAAGCGAAGAATTTCACGAAGAAATTTCTTGGGGATGGATTCGAAGTCTTTTTGAAATTCGAGGGATTGAACCCAACCGGCTCCTTTAAAGATCGCGGCATGACCATGGCGATATCCAAGGCCGTGGAAGAGGGATCGCGCGCGGTGATTTGCGCGTCCACGGGCAATACATCAGCTGCTGCTGCTGCGTATGCCGCGCGTGCGGGCATAGATTGCGTGGTGCTCGTGCCCGCGAAGTCCATCGCGCTGGGCAAACTTGCGCAGGCGCTGATTCATGGGGCGAAAGTGCTGGCCGTGGAAGGGTTGTTCGATGATGCGTTCCGGCTCGTGAAGGAATTACAAAAGACGCATCCGCTGACCATTGTCAATTCGATCAATCCGTACAGGCTGGAAGGGCAGAAAACCGGAGCGTTCGAAATTTGCGATCAATTGTCGGGCAAGGCCCCCGATTTTCACGCGATACCCGTGGGTAATGCGGGCAATATCACCGCGTATTGGCGCGGATACAAAGAATACAAAAAAGGCAAGCATAGTCGTGGATTGCCCAAGATGTTGGGTTTCCAGGCTGCGGGAGCCGCGCCGATAGTGCTGGGCCGCGTTGTGGAAAATCCGCAGACCATCGCGACGGCCATTCGTATCGGCAATCCCGCCAATTGGAAGGCCGCCGAGGCCGCTGCGTCGGAATCGGGTGGTTTGATTGACGCGGTGACCGACGAGGAAATTTTGGCTGCGTACAAGGTGTTGGCGGAATTGGACGGAGTGTTTGCGGAGCCCGCGTCGGCAGCGTCGGTGGCAGGACTTTTGAAATTAAAACAAAATGGATATTTCAAGGGTGTGGCGAAGAAGGGCGCGAAAATTCGTATAGCATGCACGCTGACAGGCAACGGCCTGAAGGATCCCGATTGCGCGATGCGCTCGATCGGCAAGGCAATCACGGTTAAACCGAATCTGGAAGAAGTCTGCGCGGCATTGGGGTACAAATGAGCGATTGCCATAGCGCCTTCCCGGCTCCACACCTTCGCGCGTACCCAGTTGGCGATTGCGGCTCATGGACCCTCGGCTATAACTGCCGCCGTCTCCATTCGCCGCAATCGCTCAATGGGTCCCACGCGCTCTCGGTGAGTCGCCGCGAAAGCGCTATGGCAATCGCTGGGGGGAAGGTAAAATGAAATACGTAGTCTTTTTAGGCGATGGCATGGCCGATTACCCGATTAAGGAATTGGGGAACAAGACCCCGCTGGAACATGCCAAGAAACCCAACATAGATAAAATAGCTCTCGAAGGAAGTGGCGGCCTTGTGCAAACCGTGCCGGCTGGCCTTGCGCCCGGTAGCGACGTGGCCGGATTGTCGATTTTGGGATTCGACCCGAAAAAATATTACACGGGTCGCGCGCCTCTGGAGGCGGCTAGTTTTGGTTTGAAACTCAAGTCGTCGGAGTTGGTTTTTCGCGCAAATTTCGTGACCGTGACAGACGGTGTGTTGCGCGACTATAGCGCCGGGCATATTTCTTCTAAGGAAGGCGCGACATTGATTGCGGATTTGAACGCGGCGATCGCGGACATGGGCGTGCGTTTTTATCCGGGCGTGATGTATCGCAATTTGATGGTTGCCGACGAGAGTTTGTTTACCGAAGGGCGCGGGCCGCTGTATTGCACGCCGCCGCATGACATTTCAGGCAAGGAAGTGGAAAGCTACATGCCACGCGGCATGGGCGCAAAATTTTTAATGGCGTTGATGGAGCGCTCGGAAAAAGTGTTTCGCGATCATCCGATCAACAGGATTCGCGTGGATTTGAAAGAGAATCCAGCCACGCAATTGTGGTTTTGGGGGCAAGGAAAAATGCCGGCGCTCAAGAGTTTTAAAGAGCGGTTTGGCCTGCGCGGCGGCATGATTAGCGCTGTGGATCTTTTAAAGGGATTGGCCCGTTGTCTGGATATGGAAGTGATCAACGTACCGGGTATCACCGGGTATTACGACACCGATTACGAGGCCAAAGCGCGCTACGCGGTGGACTTTTTGAAAAAGGGAAACGACTTCGTTTTCGTGCACGTGGAATCTCCCGATGAGGCGGGACACAACGGGGACTTGCGCGAAAAGATTCGTGCGATTGAAAATATCGATCGCAAGGTGGTGGCCAACGTGATGGCGGAATTGCCTGCGCTCGGAGACTATCGCGTGATCGTGTTGCCCGATCACGGAACGCCGGTGGCGCTCAAGACGCATATTTCGGACGCGGTGCCGTTTGCGATGGCCGGGACGGGAGTGGGGCAAGATAAAATGGAACGCTACGACGAAAACGAAGCGAAAAAGGGCAGATATAAAAAAGTGGTGGGGCACGAATTGTTGGATTTATTTTTTGAGAAAGCAGGTCATTGCGAGGAGCGATAGCGACGAAGCAATCTAGTGTTGTTGCAAAGAGATTGCTACGCTCATTGCATTCGCTCACAATGACATTATTTAGGAGATGTCATGGCTTTGATCGTACAAAAATTTGGCGGGTCTTCGGTGGCGAACACCGAGCGCATCTTGAACGTGGCGCGGCGCGTGGTTTTGACCAAGAGACAGGGCAACAGCGTTGTCGTCGTGGTGTCCGCGTTGGGCGACACCACCGATGAATTGATAGAGATGGCCAGTCGCATTACGAAAGATCCTGCGGAGCGCGAGATGGACATGCTGTTGTCAACGGGCGAGCAAATTTCGGTGGCGCTTTTGGCCATGGCGATTCATACGCTAGGCGAGCAGGCGATATCGTTCACAGGAGCGCAGGTGGGCATACTCACCGACAGCACGCACACCAAGGCAAAGATCGTAAGGATCTCGGGCAAGCGCATCCAAGAGCAATTGGCGCTCGGGAAAATTGTCATTGTTGCGGGATTTCAGGGCGCGGACCACAACGAGAATATCACGACGCTCGGGCGGGGCGGCTCGGATACCACGGGAGTTGCTTTGGCGGCCGCTTTGAAGGCAGATAAATGTGAAATATTCACCGACGTGGAGGGCGTGTACACGACGGATCCCAGGGATGTGCCGAGCGCGCGCAAGATCCCGGTGATCTCCTACGACGAGATGCTCGAGATGGCCAGTTTGGGCGCGAAGGTCATGCAGTCGCGGTCCATCGAGATGGCAAAAAAATTTGGCGTGATCGTGCATGTTCGGTCCAGTTTTAGCATGGCGGAAGGAACCATTATCCAGGAAGAGGGGGAAGAGATGGAAGACGTACTCGTGCGCGCGGTGACCGTGAACAAGGACGAAGCCAAGGTGACAATTACAGGGGTGCCCGACAAGCCCGGTGTCGCGGCGAAGATATTCAAGAAAATTGCTGAGAATAACATCAATATAGATATGATTATTCAGAACGTGAGCGAAAAGGGATTTACGGATCTCTCCTTCACGGTGATGAAGGAAGAGCTGCGCAAATCGCTCAAGGTGCTCGAGACATTGTCCAAAGAGATTGGTTGCTCGGGCGTGAAATACGACGAAAACATGGCGAAGGTTTCGGTGGTAGGTGTGGGCATGCGAAGCCATACGGGCGTGGCCGCGGCAATGTTCGAAGCGCTCGCATCGAAAAAAATAAACATAGAAATGATCAGCACCTCCGAGATTAAGATTTCCTGCGTGATCAACGCCAAGCAGGCCACCGCGGCCGCGAAGGCGATACACGAGACTTTTAAGCTGGCGAAGGGATTTATCTTGGCGGAGAGTTTGAAGGTGTAAGGTAGTATTGTCATCCTGAGCGAAGCGAAGGATCTCGTTTGGCCAAACGAGATCCTTCGTCGCTGCAGCTCCTCAGGATGACAGGGAGAGACGGGATATGAAAAAAATCATCTTATACGACACAACCCTGCGCGACGGCGCTCAAGGAGAAGGCGTGTCCTTTTCCGTCACCGATAAAATCCTTATCGCGGAGCGGCTCGATGCTTTTGGCGCGCATATGATCGAGGGCGGTTGGCCGGGATCCAACCCTAAAGACGTGGAATTTTTTAATCGCATGCAAGACGTGAAACTCAAGCACGCGAAGCTCGCGGCTTTTGGCAGCACACGCCGCGCAAACGGTTCGGCCGAGGACGACAAGAATCTCGCGTTTTTAATCGCGGCCAAAACGCCCGTCGTGACGATTTTTGGCAAGAGCTGGTTGTTTCATGTCAAGGACGTGCTGCGTGTCTCCCCCGAAGAGAATTTGAAAATGATTTTTGACTCGGTGGCTTACTTGAAAAGCCAAGGGCGCGAAGTCGTCTATGATGCCGAGCATTTTTTTGACGGCTACAAAGACAATCCTGAATACGCGATCAAGTCTCTGCTCGAGGCCCAAAAGGGCGGCGCAAGCACGCTCGCGCTATGCGACACCAATGGCGGCAGCATGCCGATGGAAATTCTTACTATCGTGCGCGCGGTGGCCCAAGAAGTAGCGCTTCCACTGGGCATTCATTGCCACAACGATGCTGGCGTGGCCGTGGCGAATTCGCTGATGGCTGTTGAGGCCGGGGCGACAATGGTTCAGGGCACGATCAATGGCTACGGCGAGCGCACGGGCAATGCGGATCTTTGCGCCATCATCGCGAATTTGAAATTAAAACTGGGCAAGGACTGCATTTCCGATGAAAAACTAAAAGAGCTGACCGAGGTTTCGCGTTTTGTGGATGAGCTCGCGAACATTCGGCCCAATTCCAAGATGCCTTACGTGGGCGAGAGCTCGTTCGCGCACAAGGGCGGCATGCATGTCAACGCGGTGGAAAAAGTCCCGCGCAGTTTCGAGCATATTCGGCCCGAGCAAGTCGGTAACGAGCGCCGCATTCTCGTCTCCGAGTTGTCTGGCAGAAGCAATGTCTCGCTGAAGGCCACCGAGCTGGGCTTGCATTTCGCTAAAGACGCGCATCTATCGCGTCAGATTATCGAGACGATCAAGAAGCTCGAGCATGAGGGCTACGAATTCGAGGCTGCCGAAGGTTCTTTTGAGCTCATCGTCAAAAAGGCGATGAAAAAGCACAAATCCTTTTTCAAACTCGAAGGCTTTCGCGTCATCGTCGAGAAGCGCGAGGACAATCGCCTTATCTCCGAGGCCACGATCAAGGTCACCGTGGACGGCAAATCCGTGCATTCGGCCGCCGAGGGCGACGGGCCTATCAACGCGCTGGACAACGCTCTGCGTAAGGCATTGATGCAATTTTTTCCGTCCATCGCGAACGTGCGACTCGCGGATTTTAAGGTGCGCGTGCTGGACGCGAAGACAGGCAGCGCCGCCAAGGTGCGCGTGCTTATTGAGTCGCAGGACGAGAAAGACATTTGGGGGACAGTGGGCGTGTCCGAAAACATCATCGAGGCCTCGTGGCAGGCGCTCGTGGACAGCGTGGAATACAAATTGTTGAAGGACGAAGAAAAAAAGTAATCCGTCCTTCTATGTCTCTCGAAATTTCAAAACAATACAATCCGCAAGAAACCGAGCCCAAGTGGGAATCGTTCTGGATAGAGCGCGGGCTCTCGCATGCCGAGGCGTCGCGCGGCGGTAAGCCTTACACGATCGTGATTCCACCGCCCAACGTGACGGGTATTTTGCACATGGGGCACGCGTTGAACAACACGATTCAAGATATTCTCACGCGCCAAAAGCGCATGGATGGTTTCAACGCGCTTTGGATGCCCGGTACCGATCACGCGGGCATTGCAACGCAAAACGTCGTCGAGA
>CAZOWS010000352.1:0-10248 GCA_964583365.1 uncultured Actinomycetota bacterium | reverse complement strand
GCCGCCAACGAGCCGGCGGCAAACCAAGCTTTGCGCGCCTGTGCGAGTCCCCGAAAAACAATACCCCTTGCTCCTTCCCGTGAAGTCTTACATGATACTACGCCCTATGAAAAAATCCGGGTTCGGCGTTTCGTTGATGGTTTTGGCTCCGTTTGCGCTGTGGATCATTCCGCAGCCCATGCGATTGTATTGGCATTTGTTGGGAACGCCGATCGTGTGGGGAATTGTTTCGTGGGTAATGCTTCCAGCGCAGGCGCTGGACCTGCTGGGGCGGAGGAAGATATGGCCTTTCATCTGGGTACCGGCCTTGCTCGGGTTGTCGCTGGGATTTTTGGGGGTCGGATATTCTCGCGATCTCGTTGTTTTTTCTTACGGGGCATCGCGATTGCAAGTCGTGAAGCCATTACTTTTGCCGATGTTTGCGGGACTGCTACTGGTACTAACTTTGGGCGTGGAGAGACCTCTGCGACAAATCCTTTTTAAGAAAATGTTGCTCGGGCGCGGCGTGGCGATGCCGGTTGCGATGGGGGTTTGCGGCGTGCTTGGCGTTTTGCGATCGCTGCCGTTTTATTGGACGGATTGGCTGGATGCGCGCTATTTCGCGTTCGCGCTCGTGAATCTTTTTATCCTAGAACTCACGCTCACGCGCTTGTATTACGTATCCGAAAATCTTCTTGCCTGCGGCGTCTATCACGCGATCGTGCTTCTCGTCCACGCGTATATTTTATCGGATGTGCTGAGTCCCTATTTACCCGCCTTCCATTGGATCAGCAGCAGCACGGGGTTTTATTGGTGTATGAGTGGGTTTTTGATGCTGCCGCTGATCGTGTTGGGTTTTGTGAAACCCTTACCCCAGCCCTCTCCCTAGAAGGGAGAGGGAGAACAAATAGTGTGACAGGACTTTGTGTTAGAATAGCCCCCATGGACACAGCGACAAAAAATCCGCCGTCCGCTGAAATAAATGCCCTCGCGTACACTCTTTTTTTTCTCGCGTTCTACACGCTCATCGTCAAATTCGTCAACCCGATAGTTTTTTACGCCACGGACAACACCGCCGCGGGGCTAGCGAATGTCCCGATCATGTGGGATTTTTGGTGGGTCATCCATATGTTCCTCGGCGCTTGCTTCTTGCGTCGTGAAAAATTCGTATGGGGATTGGCGCTGGCGGTATCGGTCGCGGAGATTGCGATCATCGTGGTAAAATTCTGGCTGTTTTGGCGAACTCCGCATTTTACGTTCTGGACATTGAGCTGGTACGTGAACAAATGCTTCGTCTTAAGTTATTTTATTTACCTTTTTATTTGTCTTTGGTTGCCATCCGTGCGACGTGAACTCCGACCGCAAAGCTAAAATTTCCCGGCGCAAATTCCTTCAGGCCGGCGCGGTTGGTCTGGCCGGGATGGCCGTCTCGTCATCTGCAATCAATGCCGTGGCGGTCCCCACGCAGCCCGCTTTATCAGAGCCTTCGCATCATTCCGGCAACATGCGCATGCGCGTCCTCGGCCGCACGGGGCTCCAAGTCTCCGAGATCGGCTTCGGTGGATATCCGGTCACCAATCCCGATGTCGTGGCCTATGCGCTGGACAAGGGCATCAACTATTTTGACACCGCGCATTGCTATCAAAACGGCTTGAGCGAAAGCACTATCGGCAAGGGATTAAAAAGCAAGCGCGACAAAGCCGTCATCACGACGAAGTGGTGCCCGTATCACGCGAAATTGCCCGACAAAAAAGAATCCTTTCTCGCGCAGCTCGACGAAAGTCTCACTCGCTTGCAAACAGACCACGTGGACGTTTTACTCACGCATCAGGTGGGGCAATACTCCGACGGGCTCGGCGTCAAGCGACTGCACAATTCCGAATTGTTCGAGGCCTGGGAAATCGCGCACAAAGCCGGCAAGGCCCGATTTTTTGGCTGCTCGGGCCATGACGGCGATTTGATGGACGTCATGAACTTCGCGGTGGATTCGGACAAATTCGACGTGATTCTTTGCCGCTACAGCTTCCTCGATTACCCGGACCAGCACGAGCTGATAAAAAAAGCCAAAGCGCGCGGCGTGGGGTTTGTCGCCATGAAAACCCTTTCGGGCGCCAAGGGAGCGGACTTGAGCTCCTTTCATAACAAGACAAAAAACTTCAAACAAGCCGCGCTGAAATGGGTACTCTCCAACGCCGACGTTTCCAATTTGGTTATCTCCATCAGCAGCTTTGCGCAGGTAGACGAATATGCTGCCGCTTCGGGACAAGACCTGGCGCTCGCCGACCAGCAAATCTTAAACGAATACGCAGGACTCTTTTCCAACGAAGTATGCCGCTATTGCAACAAATGCGAGCCCGCCTGCCCCCAGGACGTGCGCGTTGCCGACATACTGCGCTACGGGATGTATTATCACGACTACAAGCAGGAGGCGCGCGGCGTGCGATCCTACGCCAAAATCGCGGCAGCCCACAACGCAAGCCAATGCCCGAGCTGCCAAGCGCCTTGCGTAAAGGAATGCCCGTACGACATTCCGATTAAAGCATTATTACTAAAAGCTCATAGCAGTTTGGCGTAATTTTTAAGTTTTTGTTTTTTGTGAAAGGGCGTTTTGTTTGTTTCTTTGTCTTTGTTTTTTGTGAAAGGGTTTAATAGGAGAAATCAACCATGTCTCTACTATTCGCGACCGAAGTGCATGAAGGGATGACCGTGCAAGTGGATGGAAAAGTGTGCAAGGTCATTTCGGCCGTGCCACATGGCACGGGGAAGACCGGGCGCATGATTCACGTTCGGCTCAAAACGATTCCGGAAGGCAGTTTCATCGACAAGCGATTGGCCACGACGGACAAAGTGGACAACACCACGCTGGAACGCCGTTCGATGGAATATCAGTACAAGGACGCGGACTTCTATTATTTCTACGACGAAACGTCTTTCGAACAGGTACCCATCGCCAACGATGTCGTGGCGGAAGCCGCGCCATTTCTTAAAGAGGGCGCAAAAATCACAGTGGAATTTTTAAACGAGATGCCCGTCAACATCATCTTCCCCAAAATCGTGGAGATGGCTGTGCGGGCCTGCCCTCCGGTAAGAAAAAGTGAGGGTGACGCGACATTCAAAGAGGCGACACTGGAAAACGATTTGATCCTACTCGTTCCGCAATTCATCAAAGAAGGCGACATCGTGCGCGTGGACATAGTAAAAAAACAATACATGGACCGCGTGCAGAAGGACGAAAAAGGCAAAGGTCAAAAAACAAGGCAACCGGGATCCGTTGACGGAATGGACGAAGAATAAATTACCAAACGCCTGGGCTTGCCATGCCACCGATGCAAGGAAAATGCTGGGACACGATCCTAATTTGAAAAGCTAAATTAGGTCATGTCCCGCATTTTCCCCCAAATACCAGGTATAACCCGATGGCACGCAGGACACGCACCATCGGCAAGATTGTTCTCCGTAACGCGAAAACCAACGCGCGTGATCAGCTTGCATTCGCAGTCCGGACAATACGTGTTCTCCCATCGCCCCACCTGCCCGGGAATATTGCCCGCGTAAATGTAACGCAGGCCCGCCGCGGCGCCTATTTCGCAGGCTCTCAGCAGTGTTGCAACCGGCGTATTGCCGGTGTCCATCATCTTGTAATCCGAATGAAACGCGGTGACATGCCAGGGAATGTCGCGTGAAATGCCGGCCAGGAATTTTGCGATATTGCCCAGCTCGGCGTCTGAATCATTGAAACCCGGAATGATCAGCGTGACGATTTCCAGCCAGAATTTCTTTTCGTGCAGCGTCCGTATCGTTTCCAACACCGGCTTGAGCTGTCCGCCCAACGCGCGATAATGTTTCTCGTCGAATCCTTTCAAATCCACTTTGTACAGATCCACCCAAGGCCGCAGAAAATCTAGCACGCGCGACGTTCCATTGCCGTTGGAAATGTAGGCGGTAGCGAATCCAGACTTTTTTGCCTCGGTAAATATTTCCACGGCCCATTCGCTCGTGATCAACGGCTCGTTGTACGTGCTTGCGACAACGCGCGCGCCTCGCGCTTTAGCCATCGCAACCAATTGCCCGGCCGTGCATTCGATAAGCGGCCCACCGGCTTTGGGGTCGCGCAGAGCCTGGGAGACATTCCAGTTCTGGCAGTTAGAAACTGCCAAGAATCCTGCCAAATAACTATGATCCTGACCTACTTCGAGATTATAGACATAACCCCTAAAATTCTTTTTCCGCACATCTCGAATTGGGATGAAATGGAAATTCTCATCTTTCCAACAACGCCTCTTGTCTTCTCGATCATACCACCGTACACGGTAATTATATGGCGCGCGATTGACACTTCGATCTTCAAACTTTCCTTTCTGATAGTCCGGATACTCACGAAGAAATGGAACTCGACCAGTTTTTAGTATTAGTGATGCAACACCATATGCTAGTTCCTTCGAAACAGTAACGGCATCAATCATTCCATTGCACGTGCGGGAGCCATCACCGGCAGCGTATGCCATCAGGAATGACTCAGCGATTTCAGACGGCGCCTTGAAGAGGCATGGTGGTACTCGTTTGGTCCCAGCATCGCCACCGCAAAGTGCCTCGAACAACAATCCGAGCGAGCTCTTGTAACAAACAACCGCGCAAGTCGTATACCGCATGTAGATTTTTGCTTTTACTCCAAAAATTGTGCTTAGAAGGTGGACAACTCTCTGGGCAATATCCCTCTCGTATAGAGCAAACGAAAAAGTGAGCATCGTAGAATTCACCCGTCTTGCGGTATCTATCCACACGCAACCTTCAGCGCAAAAGTAACCAAATAGCTCTGCCAAATCGCAAGATATTTTCAATGTCCGTGGGATCCCGGGGGTGTGCTCGTTGTAAAGCCTAACCTTGTCCCTCTCTACTAAAAGGAGTCCTTTATATTGGAGCAATTCTTCGGATGATGTTTTCTTGCTTTCTATCCGATCCAGAACTGCGCGCACCGTTTCCCTGCGATATCCTGTCTCTTTGGCGATCGCCAGCTTGCTCATACCGATTGCTCCCATCTGAACAACAGCTTCTAAAAATTCCTCCGACCATTGACGTTTCATTCTCACCTTGGTTGCAACCTTCGAAATCCATTTTGCACAATCAAGAAGGTCTGCCTTAGATGATGCAAGCTCCCGTGGAATCGCAAGACAGAAATCTTTCGAAAGATTTTCAGCGCGCACATAGGTGGGTATGGCTGGTGCATTTCCCCTTCGTGGTCGTGGAATCGCAAGAAACCGATGATCAGGAGTACACTCAACGGGAGGACAAAAAGCTGCCTGAATTCTAATAAGCTGCCCAGAATATGGATGTTGAAAAACAGCACGAACAGGAAATAACCGCCCAGTATGCGTGAAGACAGAGAGTGATTTCAAAAAACCGATTTTGCCGTCTTTTCTCTCCCTAATTTGAAATGATTCCGAAAAGATTGACTCCAAACTCTTTGGGCCAACTGCGCTCGGAATTATCGTATCCCCTGTAAAACAATACGCACAATGAAAATCGCATCCGAGCATGCCGAAGCTCAGCGCTTCGCTGCCCGGATACGCGTGAAAAAAGGGTTTCTTTTCGATGGGGTCGCATTGCAGCGCGCCGACATAGCCGTGCGGGACATGGAGCACACCGCCGCGATTGGAGCGCACTCGGCAAATACCCGCCTGGCCGTCGTAGATCAGGCAATTGTGCCCGCACGCGTAGCAGCGAACTTTATTCTCGGGGAGTTTCTCGTAGAGCGTCCCCTCTTTGGTATGCTGGGCAAGGGCCTTTTCCATGAAGGTATTATAATGCGATTAGAGGCTTGTCTCTATGAATTCCGAGGCGGCGCTGCGGGCGGCTCCAGGAATAACGAGACTCCCGTCCAACACCTTTTCGTAAATTTGGTCGAACGCTACTCCTTCAAAAACACCATGTTGCTCGACGGGGTCATAGCCGGCCAATTCCGGCAATCTTTTATACAAAGCCACCGTCAGCGCCGGTGAAATTTTTTCCCAACGTTTGTGAATATATTCGCTGTTCACCCAGCGAATTCTCGTGATGCCCTTGGCCTGCGCATAGCGCTCGATTTCACGCATCAGCGCCTTTTTCCACCACGCGTAATGTTCTTTCATTTTTAATTTCTCGGGCCAGTTCTTGAAACGGCGATACATATCGCTTTGCAGCTCCACAATGGTGAGCACTCCGTCTCTCACGTAGAATCGAATATACCCGAGGCTGTGCATGGCGTGGCCACTCTCGGCATCTCTTAAAAATTCCCCGTCAAAATCGCGCCACCTGTCTCTGCTGTGCAGATATTCCCTTTCATCCATGCTTAAAAACATCGCCAAATACAACGCATCCGGTTCCACCTCTTTCATTTGTTTCATCAGAGAATAGGGCGCAACCACGGCCTTGTACCCAAAGGGACTCTGTGTAGCGCCTGGATTAGCAGGGGCCTCATGGTAATAACCCAAACGCGCGTGATCTTTCTTGCCATAGTTTTCCAGCAATGCTTCCAGCAACGGCGCGTACAAGCGAAGGTCCCTGTAGAAAAAACTTTTCATTTGGATGGTCAATTGGCTTATGGTTGTTGCGGGCATCTCGGCAAGCACATGATTCCATTGCCTCATGCTGCCTGGAGCGGCCGTCACTTTTTTCAACCACAAGGGCGCGAACATCCGATCGAGTTTTTGCGCGCTCACATACGCGTGGGCAATGCTTTTTTTGCGTTGTATAGCGGCGACCTCGTTGCCGGCGTCCGCCCAATGAGCAGCCTCAGCGAGCAGCACGGGTGTTTTCTTCAGACCCCATCGATGCAGCAAGCCCCTCGCGCGTGTGCGAAGAAATTCTGGAAGGCGCGATTGCATCGTATTTACCTGTCCGCAGAACTGCGTGTCCGCCACGTACAAATACACAAGCGCGTAGAAAAACATCTTTTCTTCGGGATGCCTGGATTCTTTTTCCATTCTTGGCAGCACCACGGCGTTCATAGATTTCTCCAGCACCTCGCGCACGGCGACTTCTCCTATATCGCGACGAAAGGCGGCGACGGTCGCGCAAAGCAAGCTGATAAGGTCATCGCCCGCTAAATATGTTTCGTTCGAAGAATCCCATGCGCGCAGAGTCCACGCTTCTGATTCCGGCTTCATCCATCTGTCAAAATACGTCAACCCTCCTGAGACATACGAGCGCCCTGCAAAATAGAGCACCGCATCCGGCGACAACAAAACTGCGAGCAGGCTTTGTTTCCATTCGTTGTCGGAAAAGACCGCCCAGCACAGATAGACCATTTCCTTGGCCTCATGAAATTCTCCGGCACGCAGCATTTCCATTTGGAGAATAAGGAATTGCGAGAAGCCGAGAAATTGCAGATATGGTTTTGCATACCATATTTCTCCCACCCTGTGTTGCACGTACGTTTTCATCGGAGGAATCAAAGCCTTTTCGCGCCAATTGGGCCAATGCGGATTGGCCTGAAGTTTCTCCAGCGTTGTTCTTACCGGGGCAAAGGAATCGATTTCCTGCAATGTTTCGAACAAAGCCTGCACGAGCTGATCCCTTGTCTTAGCATTCAACCTCCCTTCCAGCGGGCCGCCCGGACGAAAATGATTCAGGATTTCCATGAGAGGTTGCACGCTTGCGGAATCTTTCAGGCGACGCAGCGTGCGGCACGCATTGTGGAAAACTTCGATATCTTTCGCGCGCGCAGAATAAATACGGAGTTGCGCCAACAATCCTTGCAGCTCCTTTGCCTTGGCCATGTCCCGCGCGTACCACCAGTCATGAAATACCCGCGCAAGGGTTTGGCGAAATATTTGCACCCTGCCCTTCTGCTGAAAATCACTCTGCGGAGCAATCGCATAAGCGGAGGAAGCCAGCAGCATTATTACCACCAATCCCGCGAACAGTTTTCCGGCTCTACGCATGGTCCGGATCAAAGCATTGTAGTTGCCCGATCCCCGCTCAAAGCTTGCGGGGACAAGCTTATCGGGCTTGATTGCAGCCGAGATGCGCCTCATGAATGAGGCAACTACGGTTACCTGGAGACCTTCTGAATAGTTGCCTTCATGGTTCATAGACTTGTCTCTATCGGATCTCTCTTCCCTGGCGTCTCCATGGAATCCTTGTCCTGTATAATCCTCTCAATATCCAGCATGGCATCCGTCAGGGCTTCTTCATGCTCCGCATACTCAGGATCTTGATCAACCTTCATCTGAGATAGTTTTTGCCAGTAAATGCGTTGTATCGCGGGCAACGTGGAACCCTTGCCAAGCAAGTAGTACAGCGCCGTCTCCGGATAGCGCGATTGCAGCAATCGCAACATCGCTATACTCTCGTCCTCGTCGAACTGGCCCAGCAACCAGACCATCAGCTCTGCGTATTGCAAACGTTTTGGCGATGTGAGCTGCATCGTCGCGAGACTTTCCATGATGTATTCCAATGCTTTTAGCGTCTCTTCCCTCGGCCAATGCTTCCGCAACCAAATCTCGTTGTTGCCTTGCTTCATCTTCGATGCGAGCACCACACGGCTGAACGGGCTCAGCGTAATCTTGTCGCGCAGGAGGCCGGCCAGCAACGTTTCAATTTTCGCAAGTTCTGGAATGCCGACGATGCGCTGAAACTCGAGCATAAGGCGATACACATCGTGAGGATTCCAAAAGACCGCTGGATAACCGGCGATTTCTAATAGAGCGGCCTTCTTTTGCTGCTCACTGCCCTCCCGAAGAAAATGAAACACAACGCGGCGATACTCTTCGAGGCTCTTTGCGTCCCATGGCGAGGGATGCTCGGGGCCAACACTATCCCACGGGATTTTACCCAGCGCCCTGACCGCAACCGCATGCTCCGGGACTTTATTCAACGCCTTGTGGAATTCCGCCAAAGCCTCGCCCCAGCCCTGCGAGGCCTCCAAAAATGGTCCGAGCTGATTCACGGTGAGGCGATCCAATTTGGCCAAAGTGTCCAAATTGCGCCGCACGCCCGCCGCATCAGCCGGGACATATTTGGTCAGCAGACGCGCTACGCGGTCTTTCTCTATTCCGGGGAATCGCGCGGGCGTGGACCTACTCGGAAAAGCCTTTGCGAGCACGCGCGACACGCATTCGGCGATAACAGCCTGGTTCAAGACCTCATGAAAATCGTGAGCCTGCCGCGTGCGATAGATAACGCTTATCGCCTTTTTCGCAAATTCGGGTGGCGTGATTCCAAAAAATTCCGGACTTTTCAACGCATCGCAAAGATCATTTTCCTCGCGGCGCGACAAGGTACCAACCTCCAAGCGGACCAGGAAGCGCGCAAGATAATCTATGTAGTCATCCCCCATCCCTTCATCGCTCAGCCGACTACTCAGCCATTCGTAAGGGGAGATGTCGGGTTGGGGCAGCATTTTACCCTTGGGCAAAAATCCGCTGACGTAGCCCTTTCCAAGCATCTGCATTTCCATGTCTTCCATGGCCGCATCCAATCCGGGGAGCATATCTTTGTGCGCGCTTGAGAACGCGACCTGGGCGAGCCGAATTTCTTTCTCCATGCCATGCAACAACGGATTTTTCTCGGCCAATGCCACCCATATCGCAAGCTCATCCACAACCTCAGTCCTCCTTCCCTCTGTAAGCATCGCGCTGATCGCTTGAATCGTCTGCCCGTCATCCCCCCCAATATGGAAGCGCCGCATCTCACCTGCGGTAAGATTTTCTGAATCCCATACCTTAGCATCGAGCACAAAATCGCTGATGCCGGGCGGCATTCTCGTCTGCAGATTGAGGTCGAGCTTGTCGAAGGAGTGTCCTATGCCAAAGGCATCGAGTATGTCCCACAGCAATTGGCGTGTCGAAATTCCGCCCGCCCCGCTGGGATGAAAGGCCATCTGAACTTCCGCGACATTCAGTTTGAATGCTGCCGCCGCTTCCTGCGCGCTGCCATATGTACCGGAGCGCACCCCTTTGATTGCATCTCGTAGCCTGCTCAGGTTCATGCCCGCGTCGAGCGGAACGAAATATTGCAAATACAAATCCGTGTAATGATCGGCGGGTGACAATCCCGCGTGCTCGATAATTTGCCAAAGCTGAGCCGCTGCCATCGCAATCTCGCGGTCGGGATGGGTTTGCCTCCACTGTTCGAATTGCTGGCTAATGTGGCCCTGTGCTGCCTTGTGCCTGCGGGCATCCTGCGCTAAGAATGAGTGCAATTGAGCCATCGCATCCGGCCCAGCTTTGGCGGCCTGCTTTAGTAATATCTCCTTTTGACTTGTCACGCACTCCATCCAATACGGCAATA
>CAZOWS010000351.1:0-7577 GCA_964583365.1 uncultured Actinomycetota bacterium | reverse complement strand
CACGACTGTCGATTTTTAGCGCCGGATGTACCTTCTTGATCTCTTTTAAAAGCAGCATCTGAAAACAATAATTGCGATAAATGGAGGGAGGCAAATATTCCACTACCTCCTTAAAAAGTTGGTCAAAGGTTTTGTGGGAGTTGACCAGGTAGGCAAAAATTGCTTCCGATTCATCTTTGGATTCCGACAAATCTTCACGGTTTAAGAATTTCAAACGGGAAAAAGATAATTTCCCTGCCAACCCTTCGAAAAGCATGACGAAGCGCTTTTTCACCAAAGCGGAAATTTCCTTCAGTTTTTCTTGGAGTTCGTCGGCGCCACGCCGTTGCTTCACCATCTCCCTCAACTCTTCGAGTGATTTGCCGAGAGCTTCCAAATTTTTATTTTCCTGCTCGGCAAAGCAAACCTCGCCTCGGAAGCGGTCGTAGGGTGAATCATCCTGTCCGGCTTTAAGAAGCAAACCCAACTCGGTCTCGGCATTTTGCGTCTTGAGAAATACGCCCAGGTTGAACAAGCTGATATATTCATCCCAACTCACCGCATTATAAAATGTCTCATCCACAATGGCCGCTTCGGGATTCGTGATTGAAATCGAACTAGCATGCCTAGCCGGCTGCATCTGCTTGAGAGAAAAAATTGTGGGAATCCCTCTGGCTGTCTGCTTGTGGCGCATGTAAGGACTGTTGAGGAATCTGGCCAAGCACTTTAGGTTCGTTACATCTTTCCCCAGCAATATCTTTTTGGCCTTTACTCTGAAGTCCGCGTGATCCCAAATTCCCCCCCTATGAAAAAATAGGATAAGGGCCGCGATTTCGTCGTCTATGTCGTCCATCTTAGCCTCTATGCCTGCGACCATCAGCGCCTCTTGCGCAAGCTCTTTAGGCAGATTCTGCCCGGAATATTGTTTGAAGAACTTGTCGAGACTATTCCACAATATTCCAGAGAGATTGTCTTCCCTCAATTCCAGGGCCGTGTTCGTTTCATGGCGATAAGAGTCCAAGGCCCTAATACAAGTTGTTAGGACATTCACGTCGTCTTTGGCATCAGCACTTTTTAATAATGCGCTGTGCATGTACATGACTTTGTTATCCTTTCGCAAATCAAAGAGTCGGATGATATCCAGGATTTTCCCCTCGCCATCGCCGACAATATCAAAAAGGTTGCGCAGTCTTTTTTCGCCTCCGTCGCTTGAAGACAAATAACCCCACAGATTCGAGCGAATTCTCGGGGAATTTTTAAACATACTTTGGAGATACCGCGCATGCGGTGCATCCCTAAGCTCATTTAATAATTCCTGATACAGATATTCCTCGCAGGCGCCCTGTTGGGTGAATTCCGGGTTGTCGCTAAACAACTGGAACAGGCGAATTTTCCTGTCGTGGGTATTGGCTTGCATTATCAGGGACTCCATCACCTCCATCAAATTACCAACAGACTTCTCCTTGCCCCCGATTCGCAGCATTTTCTTTTGCATGGTTAAAATGGTTTCTACGAAATCTATTTTTTCTTCAAAGCCCTTTTCTCCTTCGGCAGAAAAAGCGGACGAGATTGCCTTCACTAGATGTGAAAAATAGACATTCAGCATACGATTGTTGATGGCAGCCAAACCACCGGCCAAGTCGGTCAAATCCTTGGGGAAACTCTTGTCGTTGAACTCCATGGCTGTGGGCGACTTAAACGAGCGGGCCAGCGCAAGAAGTTCTTTCAAACTTTTATGGGAAAGCTCTTTTATCAACCGGGGCTCGAGCAATGGGAAACCCTTTTCGAAATAGATATTTTTGGATTGTTTCCCCATATCCTCGCTGCGGAATTGCAGAGCCGTTTTAATGACTGTCACAAGCGCATCGGATTCGCCATCCTTGCGCATCTGGTCTAATTTTGCGTCCGCTTCTTGATGAACTTTGCCACTCTCGAAGGCGAACAGCTTAATTTCCTCTAAGCCCTCCAGGGTGGATTTCAGCTTTGTTAAATATTCGGAAAAAACTTTCTCTGTTACGTCCGAGTATCCAAGGCCGGACAATTCGGTGTAAAAATGGCCGCTCAATAAATACCCTACGATGAACCACTTAATAATTGTCTTATGCCCTTCTCTATTCGGCTTATCGAATTCCTTAAATAAATGCAAACGGCTTTGGGCTAATAAATAGTCATTTTTATGGATGTAGAATCTCAATTTGTCCTCGCCCACATCGTCTACCAGCATTTTCCGAATTTCTTTCTCCACCTTGTCTATCTCCTCGCAGACGAGAGGATGTTGCGCATTGCCCAATGTCTGAACAATCGTCTCGGCAATATGTTCGGCCGTTGCGTTCAAGCCCCAGAACAGGGTTGTCTGGACATCTTCCGGTGTCTGCGCTTGATGGATCAGCTGGTCGATGTCTGCAAACGACTCCAATCCTGTCATTTCTTCCTGATAGCGGCGATGACGCGTTCGCGGGCCGGTAACATTGCCTATCGCCTGAGAAGAAAACTTCTTTACCAATTGTGTCTCTTTCCAATTGGCCGAAGTTCTTATCTTTTCCATGTTGGCGATTCTCTCGGCGAGCGCGGGATGATCGCTTAGCATGGCTTGAAACAAGGATGTGTCACTTTCTTTAGAGAGTAGCTCGAAGAATGTTGCCGCCTCCATCACGTTGTATCCTGCCTCGCTCACAAGCCACAGAGCCCGCGAATCGGCGTCGTATTCCCTGCCGGACGTTTTCTGCTGCTCGTGAAATTTTTTCTCCAGGAAGTCTCCTATGGAATCAAAAGGGATGGATCCTTGCACCAACCCCTCATCGTAATCCTGTCGGAACTGCAAAAGATGGGTTACCTCGTGGGCTAGAATGAAAGCTATGGCATCTTTAGTAAGCCGATTGTGTTTTTGCAGATACCGGAATAAACCAATATTGACGACGACGAAATTGGAATAAATGCTTGCGTAGGCATTGTTCCCAGTATCATCGGCTAAATACAAATCGGCCCTGGGAATGCCCGCTGCTTGCAAGACTTCTTGAAAAATCTCCGACACCTCTGCGTACAACGCACCATATTCTGTCTTATCAGGCTCATTGATGCCCGGGCCGATGAGACCGACGCGTTTATGCGTATGTTCTAAGCAGACTTGTTTTAAAACAGGGTCATACACGTAATCTTCAGAAATTCTCAGAGCTTCTAGTAATTCATCCACATCGAGTTCTTCTCTCTGATCCCGCATGGCCTTGGTAAACATTTCCGGTTGCACACCCTCTTCCTTGAGAAGCTTCTGCAACAGTTTCGCATCCCATTGCATTTGCTCTTTGTCGCTCCCGCCTTGATGGCGCAGCCCATTGGCTATACCCGAGACCAAGAGGACCTTGGCGATTTTAGCAGCATCATCTTTGTTGGAGTTTTTTGTGATATTGCGAATCATCTTAAAGAATGAGCGACTTACGCCGATGAATGCGGGATCGCGGCAGGTTTCAAACAGATGAGAAGATTTGTTTTCCTCTAGTAAGGCAAAAAGAATGTTTTTGTTGGCAATGCTGGAAGGTTCTATCCCCCAACTTTCCAATCCCGCAAGCGCCCTATGCATCAAGGTTGCGAGCACGTCGTCACCCAAACCCAGCTCGCGGCTAAAAAAGTCTTTCAGCTCGGCCATTTCCGCGCTTTGCATTTTTATCTGAACCGGAACGCCTTCTAGCGAAGATTGGTACAAGATTTCTCTACCACTTTCAGGCCGCACTACGAGTTGATCTTCCAAATTCAAGTCCTGCGTTGCACCCTTAAGCCTCAAATATTCAGAAAGCAAAACCGGAGGTCGCTTGCTAGTAAAACCAGATTTCGGCGCAAGCGCATCAGGCAGTACCAGCGCGGCGTTTGCAAGAAAACTAGCCGCAATCCCCAGGCAAACACATTTTTTTAGGACCAACATTCTATCGGTCATCATTAGAGGCTGCGCTCCATGGAAATTTCTCCATCTGTTGTATGCGCGAATGCGGGGCGCGAACGTAGGGCATTCACAAATTCTGGACCGACCTGGCTTAACGCGCGTTCGGCTTTTTGAAGCAAATCGGGATCTTGCAGGCCTACCACGGCATCCGCGTATTCCCCCACAAATGTCCGACTGGTCATCTCGGGGGGCTTGCGTGAGAAACCCCTGGCGTAAAAATCACAGGCTATTTTGTCCTCCCCCAGCAAATAGTGATAGCGCCCTGCCATGAGCAAAGCAAGCGCCTCTTCGGGCAATTGGATTAGCGCTTCCTCGACATATTTCAAGGCCGTCTTGATTTCCTTTTTGCGTTCGTAGCAAAGCGCCAATTGGACTTTCATGCGCGCGTATTTCAGATCCGTGTGGCCTTTGCGACTATTAAGAATGCGTCGCAATATCCTGATAGCCTCATTGGGCTTTCCGCCATCAAGCCCCAGCGCGAGGGCGCAGTTTGCGCGAATATTTTCATCTAAAACACAGCGCATTTTTGGATCCAGGGAAAAGCCTTTGCGAATCAACGCTTTCAAGGATGGCTTTGCTGTGATTTTACCTTCCATGCTGCAATGCGCGGCCAAGTACCAGCCGCGCGCATCCTTTGGGAACAATTTTGTCATGCGAATTGCCGCTTCGTAGGCACGCCCGTATTCCTTGTCGTTTTTGTAAAGCCGCGCCAACATGTACCAGGCATTGACATAATGGGGATCGTTTTGCAGCAGCTTCTCCAACAATTCTTTGGCCTTCGCTTCTATTCCCATAACAGTTATTCCCCATACGGCATTCACATAAAACCAGTGCACACGCTCTGGCCGCCTATAGCGAAAGGGTGTGCATAGTTTTTTAACCTCCTCTATGGCCTTTTCTTCAGAACCCGCAAGCATTTCAGCCACCGCCTTGGCCATTGCCAAACTAGAGTGGCGCTCATTCTTGCCAATCTCTTCCTGAAGAGCGGTCAATGCCGCAGCCGCATCATCCTGTTCAAAATAGGACCGAGCCAATTTGAGCCATGCGTATCGGTAGTGAGGATCTTTCTCCACCTCTTTGCGGTAAATTGCTCCGGCCTTATCCCATTGTTTGTTGCCCTCCTCATAGAATCTTGCCAAAGGCATTGTGTAGCCCCAAAAATCAGGATCTGCCGCTAAGACTTTTTGAATATACGCATGTGCGTCTTCATAGCGCTTTTGATCCAAGGCAATCTGGGCAAGCCAACGCCACCCCATATCGGCGCTAAAATGTGCTTTTTCTCCGGGTACTTTCATGCGATCCGGCAGCATCGCAAGCCCTTTTAAAATACCCTGCTGAGCAAGCTCCAGATTTCCCATATTGTATTCTGCAATGCCATCACGAATGTAGCCCAACGGTAAATGGGGCTCGGCGACTATGAGCTTTTGCGCTGTGAGTTTTAGTTCGCCCCAACGATCTAGACATTGATAGCAATCCGCCAGCGAGTCGAGATACCTACCAAGCGTTGGCTCCACCTTCACAAGAATACGGTAGGCCTCAGCCGCCTCCTTATAGTTTCTGGCGTTATAATATATTTGTGCAATTGTTTCCCGAACGGCTACGTTGTACGGATCTCTGGCACGGGCTTGCAGGGAAAAATCTAAAGCAGTATCATATTTTTTCTGTCTCATCAAAAGATATGCCAGCGCATCAAGATCATTGGCTGAAGGTTGAATAATCTTTACAGGACTAGTGTTTTCGTCCGGACTTAAATCAAGAAGCCCTTTGTACGCCGTGGCCTTGTCCGTTAAATGGCGTAGTATCGGAATCAACGCCTTGAGCTTCGCGTCCCCCTCGCGCAACTTGGCCAGAGATCCCAATCCCCCAACATTTCTTGAATTGCTTTCGATCGCATACAGAAGACCATCCTCGCTCCAAATCATGTCCAATCCTTGAAATCCACTTTGCATACGCGGGTTGCGGCTAATTTTCTTCGCACCTTCATCGCAGGCATTCGCCATGGCGATCGCGAAGCGTTTAACTTTTCCCAAACGTTTCTTCCTCTCCACTGCATCCCAACCCATCCAATCCGCCAAAGTACCCCACTCGATCACCTCCGCACCTTGATGCACGTTGACGGGCAAACCATCCGCATAGGGCGCCAGACGAATCTCCAAATCCGCCATGCAGGCTTTGCCCGCCGCATTGCGCGTCATCAACACACGTATATTCCAATCCATACGCACGCCCTTCGGATTGAACAACGGCATACTCTCCAGGCGTTCTTCGATGATGATCTCCATACCGTGATTCAAGAGAAACAAGGCATGTTCGATCAGCTCTTTCTCCTCGTTCTCCTCGTTCTTGTCGAATAGCCGGACACGCTCTCCACCCGAGCCCCCAATCCCCTTGACCACATATCCCTTCAAATTTGGCCTGCCGCTGGCAACGACGGCCAAGGACAAGGAGGCAAACATTTCGTTGTGCCTGGGATTCGGCTCATCAATATGCATCCAAGCCGGCGTCCGCACCTTCGCGTCTCTAAACATCTTTTTCGAATTGGATTTGTCCTCGCATATCGTCATGACGGATTTTTCGTTGAGAACGGGAATGCGCGCTTTTTCCGCCGTGGAATCCCTACTGCTATTCCAAAAAGCGTGAATAGGGAGCGGTTTCTCAAAATAGCCCCAGTCCCATTTGCCCTGCGCATCTCGGATAAGTGCAAAGCGGCAAAATAGCCGAGATGGTTTCCCTCGTTGTATGATGTAATTACCTTTTACGGGCAGAGGGCAAATAAAATTTGCTTTGCCTGCCTTATTCCCAGCCATAAAAGCCATTGCCCTACCCGAACTACCATCAGGGAAAAGCGCTATATTAACGCCGTCGGGAAATTCTAAATCACGGGAGTTAAGCTTGTGTACGGGGAGTTTTTCTCTCGCGGGTAACGTCGTGAAGCCAAATCCCTTCAACTCTGCCACCAATGTTTCGAAAGCATCTTCATGCAAATCATTGAGGCGCGCCAATTGCTTTTGCGACAACGGCGTCAAGCCGGTCGTGTCGGACTCCCCAGCCGATGTGAGCGCAGCTTGGACATCTGCCGGGCCATCGTTGCGTAGATGTCCCGCAACACGTCCAAGGCGTGCCTCCGCCGATGGCGGCGCAAGCGCATACGCCTGCGATTGCATGGATGATGCAAGAAAGCACACTACAATCATCCATGCCGTCAGACGAAGCATAACGGATAGCCTGGTTTTCACATGTAAGCACCTTACCTAGGCTAAATTATATATTATTTTTTGAGATTTGTCAATGCGTGCTGGGATGCGAATTTGGTTCAGGTCTATTGGTCTGACATTCCGCAGCCACCCCCGGACGAGCCGGATTGCTGGCTTTGAGAGGAGTTATTAGATGAGGCATTGCTTTGCGTGGAAATACCGGATGTATTAGTTCCTTGAAAATTCTCAAGGGTGTTTGTGGAGCCGCCTTGAGGACCCATCGACGGCATTGAGAAATTGCCATCGGGACTAATCTCGCAGCTTATTTCCCTGGTCGCGTCTTGAAGATTGGTCTCGGTTACCTGATGGATCCGCTGATTCAAGCTGTTTTGGGCCTGTTGCATCCTTGTTTCTAGCGACTCGATGGTATCAGCGCCCGCGCTGATACTGTCCAAGCCATGTCCATCCAGCCT
>CAZOWS010000350.1:0-3094 GCA_964583365.1 uncultured Actinomycetota bacterium | reverse complement strand
TCTTTCCACTGTGCAACGGCGATATCCAAGTATCACCGAGCAGGAAGTCGCTTGGATGACCGCGATCGTGCGGAATCTGTATCTCTGGGATCAGCGCGAGGGGTTTAAATACAAATACGGGTTCAACGCGAAGGACATTTTTGCGTTGGCCGAACTTGTGCAGCGCGAAAAACAGAAAGACGATGCTGCGGGCACTAAGCGCGAATACGAATGGGAATGGGTGCTGAAGTCCGCGCTTCTTTTGTTTGGATCCGGACTCGATGAGGCGAGGAAGACCGGCGGCATGAGCGATCTCGAGCGCTTTCATCGCGCAATTCTTTTCAACGAGGTGTTCAAGCACGTCGAAGGTCTTGATCGAAAAAAGCTGAATCAGCTTTATGCCGAGCTCGGTGCGACGCGGCGTGATTGGCACAAACAAGAACTCGTGATACCTGCAGCCGAAGGCCAAGTGCAGCGTTTGCCCAACGGCATATCGCTGATTCGCAAAGACGGCCGTCTTATCCTGAAGACCCCGGCAAATCCCTATGCGATAGACCTTGCCACGGTGAAGTCTGGTCATCGTATTGAACTCTCGCGCGGGCTCGCGATAGTAGGTCTTGATCGCGCCAACGCTCTGGGTGTAGAGACCAATCTTTTGGAGGAAATCGGCGGGGAGCCCGTTGGCTGGGGACAAGGCCTGCATAGGGATATGGCTTTGCCGCCCGAGGAAGTGGCCCCCGGAGAATTTATCGAGTACGTGCCGCAGGTGGCGCGTATCGCAGGCCTCTATGTGCGCGGATGGCGCGGTGTGCGCGACGCGCGCGGGCATGTACGATTATCCCGACTGCTCAGCGGCGTCGGGGATACGGGGACGGCCAAAACGACGTTGGCGAAAAATCTCGCGCGCGTGCTCGGCGTGCCACTGTTTATCCTAAATTCCCATGAAGATTTAAAAGTGAGCGACATGATGGCGGAGCTGCGCGTCAATCCGCGCGAGGGCGGCTACGAAGTAGGCATCAAGGAATTTTTGCAAAGGTTGGGCAAGGTCAATGACGAATATTTGGCCGGATGGGATCATGCTGGCAAAAAAATCCTGCTGATAGATGAGGCAAATTCCAACGCCGATGTGCTGTACGCCTTGGCGCCGCTGTTTCGCGGCGAGAAGCGATTTTGCGTGGAATACGCGGGTGATTTCTACCGCGTCGAGGTGGACGATGAAGCGATGGTGATGCTCACGTCCAATCCCCTAGAGGATTATTCGGGACGTGACGCATACGGTAGGGCGCTGATCGAGGATGCCCTCAAAGTATGGATGTCCAATCCCGAATTATTCCCGCCCGAACATCTGTTCAAAATCCTTCATGCGTTGCATGAAAGAAAAATTGGCTTGAAAGAACGGACGCTGCTACGACAACTGGAGACGTTGTTGGCCTCCACGCCCGAATCGCCTTTGGCCGAGTATCTCAGGGCAGCTCTCGATCGGCCCATAGAACCAGAGCAAATACGTGCGGTCGATGTTCACGCGCTTCATGCAACTTCGATCAACGAGGTTTGGGTGGCTGAAACGCCGGGCGATGATGAGGCGACCTC
This sequence comes from uncultured Actinomycetota bacterium, assembly GCA_964583365.1. GTDB lineage: Bacteria > Auribacterota > Ancaeobacteria > Ancaeobacterales > CAZGMX01 > CAZOWS01. Next base: position 1,525 of record CAZOWS010000350.1, on the reverse strand, counting down.
CTCGAGCCCTGTGGCCGAGGCTGCGATCACAATGAAGAATATTACCGTGGATTACGATAAGGATAAAATTCGTGAGGCGATAACGCTACTGCAGTCGAGTAACTCCGATGTCGAGCGATTGGGCCACTTTGTCATGAACGTCTTGCCCGATTATTTTCAGGCCTTGTCCAACCGGGATGCTGCGGACTTGAAGGACGAGCTACTCGGCGCCACGCAAGTCATTCAGGAAATTCTCGGCCGCGCAGGAAATCAGACGGATATCGCCAAACTCATTGAGCAGATTCAAAACGAGTACGAGTATCAGTCGCTGGATGCGGATTGGGTGGAAGACCGCTTGCAGGCGCTGCGCCGGACTTTTGAACCGTATGGATATTTTTGGGTGATATTTATTTCTGAGCCCGGCGGTCGTACACGCCCGATGATTCATTTGTATGCCAACAGCATAGGCCGCAGGGTTGTTATACATCACCCGGGTTGGACAGAGCGCGAGATCGGGGCCGCATTGCTTCTGAGCCAAGGCAATGGGTTGCAAGACTCCAACCGGCTCGGATATTTTGACGGCGAATTCGCACTGATCAACGGCGCGAAGAAACTCCCAGACAATGAAGTTGCCTGGACAGGCTATCACGAACTCGCCCACAAAAAGGATCAGAAAGAGGGCAGAGAACCTCCGAATATCGAGATGAACGCGATGCTAGCGCCGTTGATGTTCGCTGAGGATAGCGTCAAATATCTCAACAATATTTTATTGCCTTTGGTGCAAGTCGCGCGCGACGCGAATTCTTATTACGTGCAGGGAGCTAAAGGCATCCTCAATGGGCTTGCGAGGCGGCGTCTAGAGAAACTGCAAGAGGAGGGGCGCACCGATATTCCAGCTTTTCGCGAGATAAGCGACGAGATGCAGGCCAGTCGTATCCAGGCCGCGATGGAAATCCTAAAGCCGCTGACGTCGCATGAATTGAATGAACTCGCGCGGGAGGTGTACGACAAGTCCGAACTGCTGGACAGCGGGCAAAAGGGATCCTACGAATATGCCGACGGAACGTCCTCCGGCGATGCGATACGCGAGATCATGCGCGGTGTGGACGGACGCATCAACTCGCGCATAGACAAGAATCGAAAAGAGGGAACCAAGATCAATATCAAAAAGCCCGAGGGACAAGATCCGCTGAAAGAAGGCACGAACGCCGACAAGGAAAAGGAAAAAGCGGCCGAGAACAAACGTAAAAAATCCGGCGCGCCGACTCCAGTTCCCAAGCAAAAACAAGACAAAGACGCGGCGCAGGAGACGTCTTGGGATCCGAATGAAGCCGATATAGCAAAGGCCAGCGTGGTTGGACAGTGGTTTGAGGACATGGGTATCTGGGCGCGCAGGGCAGGTCTAGAACTGATTTCGATTTTCCGAGGGCGGCCCAAGAAATTCGTGCGCTACGAAGAGAGCGGCGAGACCATTGACATTCAAAGAGACATTGAGGGTTCGCTGGAGCCCTTTCGCGTGGAGAAGAGTTTGCCTGCGGAGGCCGAA
>CAZOWS010000349.1:0-2842 GCA_964583365.1 uncultured Actinomycetota bacterium | reverse complement strand
GACAAACACCAGCGCGAGAACGGCCTCACTTACAAGCCCTCGCAAGTCATCGTCTCCTGCGGCGGCAAGCACTCGTGCTACAACGTCATCCTCGCGACGTGCGAGGAGGGCGACGAGGTGCTCATCCCCGCGCCGTATTGGCTGAGCTATCCCGAGATGGCGCGCTTGGCTGGCGCTAAGCCCGTGATATTGCCTACGCGCGAGGCGAAAGAATTCAAAATAGATCCCCAAGAGCTGCGCAAGGCGATTACGCCTCACACGAAATTGCTTTTGCTCAACAGCCCGTCGAATCCAACCGGCGTGATTTATCGCCAAGAAGAACTCGACGCAATCGCCGAAGTTGTTTTGGAAAAGAAAATCATGGTTTTGTCCGACGAGATTTACAGCGAATTGATTTACGACGGTGAGGCCTTCGCTTCTATCTCGCGATCCGATCCTAAAATCGCCGAGCAATTAATTCTAGTCAACGGCGTTTCCAAGACCTACGCGATGACGGGCTGGCGCATAGGATATTTGGCGGCTCCCAAACCTTTAGCCGCGGCCATCGGCGATTTGCAAAGTCACACCACGTCCAATCCTTCGTCCATTGCGCAGTATGCTGCGTTGGCCGCGCTGCGCGATCCGATTCCCGAATTGCCGGTTATGGCCAAGGTGTTTGAGCAACGGCGCGATTATGTTGCGGGGAGATTGAACGCATGCGAGGGGATTTCTTTTGTCGAGCCACAAGGGGCATTTTACTTTTTTATCAACATCAGCAAGACAGGGAAGTCGCCTCAAGACATCGGGCGGGATTTGTTGGAGAAAGCCCATGTGGCGGTGGTGCCGGGCGAGTCGTTCGGGTCGGATGAGCATATTCGTATTTCGTTCGCCACGTCGGAGGAAAATCTCAAGAAGGCATTGGATAGAATGGAGATTTATTTTGCCGGCATAAAGGTCGCTAGCAAGAAGGCGCTCGTGTCATGAGTCTTGCCGCGTCGTCGCTTAAGGGGCAAAAAATCACGATCGGGAAAGACGCTGTTCTCTTAGTACCCGACGATCCGATTATTCCTTTTATCGAAGGCGATGGGACCGGTCCGGACATTTGGAACGCTTCGGCGCTAGTGCTGCAAGGAGCCGTGGAAAAGGCCTACGGAGGCAAGCGAAAAATATTCTGGAAAGAAATTCTCGCGGGAGAAAAGGCTAACAAAGCCACGGGATCATGGCTACCCGACGAAACCGTCGCGCTGATTAAAGAATACATCGTCGCGATCAAAGGACCTCTAACAACGCCCGTTGGTGGCGGCATTCGCAGCATCAACGTGACGTTGCGGCAGGTGTTGGACCTGTACGCGTGCATTCGGCCCGTGCGCTATTTCGACGGCGTTCCCAGTCCCGTAAAACGACCGCAGGACGTGGATGTGGTGATTTTTCGTGAAAATACCGAGGACGTGTACGCGGGCATAGAATGGGCGAAGGGTACGAAAGAAGCCTTGGCCCTCATTGAATTCTTGAATTCCAAAATGGGCTGCAAGATTCGACCCGACTCGGGTATCGGCATAAAGCCAATGAGCGAGTTTGGCTCCAAGCGCCTGGTGCGCAAGGCTATTCGTTACGCGATAGACCACAAGCGGCCCAGCGTGACACTCGTGCACAAGGGCAATATCATGAAATACACCGAGGGCGCGTTCAAGGAATGGGGCTATCAGGTAGGCCGGGACGAATTCGGCGATCAGACGGTGACAGAGGACGATCTTTGGGCGAAGCACGGCGGGAAAATGCCCATGGGAAAAGTTTTATTGAAGGATCGTATTGCGGACAATATGTTTCAGCAAATTTTGCTGCGGCCCAGAGATTACAGCGTTTTGGCCACGCCGAATTTGAATGGCGACTATCTTTCTGATGCCTTGGCCGCGCAGGTGGGCGGGTTGGGTATTGCCCCCGGTGCGAATATCTCGGATTCTTTCGCTGTCTTCGAGGCCACGCATGGCACAGCGCCCAAATACGCGGGCCAAGACAAGGTCAATCCGGGTAGCTTGATTTTGTCGGGCGTGATGATGTTGGAATATCTTGGGTGGCAGGAAGCGGCAGACTTGGTGGTATCCGGCATGCAAAAGACAATCGCGGATAAGACAGTGACATACGATTTTGCTGCACAGATGGAAGGGGCGAAGTTGTTGAAGTGTTCGGAGTTCGGGCAGGCCATAGTAAACAACATGCGAGGTTAAAATGAAAAAAATCATGCTTTCTTTTGCGGCGTTGATGGTTGCTTTGACAATGGGTGTTTCTGCTTACGCGGGTCCCGGTTGCAGTTCTACTTGCGATGCCGACGATGCAAGCGGCGCTCCGAGTAGTTCTTCTGCCAAGAAGGCCGACGCAAAGTCCACGGATTCTGAGACAGCCAGCGCAGAAGGCACGGATGCAAGCACAACACCTCCGGCCCTTCCAGCCGCTGCTGCCAAGTAAGAAGCATTGCGATGATGAAGCGGGCTAAAATCACGATTGTAGGCGCCGGCAACGTGGGCGCGACCGCGGCGCATTGGGCCGTGACCAAAGAGCTGGGTGACATTGTCTTGGTGGACGTTGTCGAGGGCATACCGCAGGGTAAGGGTTTGGACTTGCTGCAATCCACTCCGGTGGAATGCGCGGATGTAACGATAACGGGGGCCAACGACTATGCCCCCACGCGCGATTCAGATATAGTGATTATCACGGCCGGGCTGGCCCGCAAGCCCGGCATGAGTCGTGACGAGCTACTGGAGAAAAATACCACGATTGTAGGCGGCGTTGTTAAAGAAGTCGTGAAGTACTCGCCGCAGGCGATTTTAATCATCGTTTCCAATCCGCTGGACGCGATGGCGCATGT
>CAZOWS010000348.1:0-4024 GCA_964583365.1 uncultured Actinomycetota bacterium | reverse complement strand
GTTTGCAGCCGTTGTTGCAACATCGTTGTCTTTGTCAACCAAGGCTTCGAACAATAACCCGATGGTCTCTGGGGCACCATACTCACCCAATGCAGAAGCAACGGCTTTGCGAACGTCACCCGATCGGTTTAAAAAAGCCCTGCGGAACGCATCTATGACAGCGGGCACATCCTTTTCATTCAGCTGATCCCTTAATCTTTCCAATCCACCTACAGCGGTAAGAACGGTATTCGGATCTTTATCGGCTGTCAGCTTGATGAGTACGCTAACCATTTGTGCAGATCTAAACTTCGCAGCCACATTTGCTGCAGCGCAACGCGCGGCGACAGAACCACTGCTGCACATTTCGATAATCAAGGGTCCCTTTTCATTTACATAAATCGAATAATCAAGAGAACCCTCATCCAGTGCTGCTATAGCCGTCATGGCCGCTTCCCGTACTGTGCGACTATTTCCGGCATCGAGCAAATTCATGAGATCTGGCAGTGCCTTTGTCGCATTCAAGGAACCCAGCGATAGGGCGCTGGCTTGCCGCACAGAAGGGGCTTTATCCTTATTAAGGGCATCGAGCAGGGCATCAACAGCGGCACTTGAGCCCTTCACCTCGCCTAGTGCAAACGCCGCTGTCTGCCGTAGCCGTGCCGACTTGCTGTGCAAATTTTCCAGCAGCATCTCAAGCGTTTTGGAATGTCCGTTCTTTTCCAGGTCCTCAGCGGCCATCCGCCCAACGATCTCTCCGAAACACCGGCGCACTTCTGATGAAGCAATCACTGCGGCCCACGACAATATGACAATATTCTGCGGTTTTTTTTTGATAATCATTTCTTTCACTACGGAACGAATATCCGCATCTTTGAGTAAAGCGGCTAATACATGTTGCACTTGAGGAACCTTCATTTTATTCAACAGCTCATCGATTATGATTTCTCTCCGTTCCGCTTTCTGCGCAGACCACTCGTGCAGAATCAGTTTTATTAGGCATTTTGCCGCCGCGCTGCTTACTCTAGAATCCATATCATCTAGCACCTTGATGAGGCCAACCCCGGCGCTCTTGGTATGGATCTTGCCTAATGCCTTTACTGCCGCCAGACGGACAGAGGCATCCCTATCATTAAGATCGTTAATATAGTCATCAACATCCTTCTGTGTAGAACTTACTTTGGCAGTACTCACATCTGCAGTACGCCCTTTGTTGGTGAGCCACATCACATAGGCTGGTATCATTCCAGGAAAAACCCCCAGTAGACCCTCGATATCCTTAGCCCGCAAAAGCAGCCCCGCATAACCCATCAATTGATTTTTTGGATATCCATGCTCCTCATCGTCCAGCATTTGTTGATAAATCGCTTCGTAAATTGGCAACCTCTGATCCCATTTTTTGCACCCCGCAAGTTCGCCCAACTTGGCCACGATCTTGCTACGCGTAGAATAATCCTTCTCGGTAGACAACATCGCCAAGAGTTCTTCTTCGCTCTTCGCGGATACATCCACCTCCGCTCCAACTACTTTGGCGGCAGCCGCAGATGTGTGCGCCGCCTTGTCTATCAGACCACCCGTGCCTTGATCGGTCATTCGCTTTAACGCAGCAGCCGCCAGCGGCATGGCTTTGCGGGCGTTGTCTTCACCGTTCGTGATAGCTTTGGTAAGAATTTCTTTGGCTTGTTCTTCAAGGTCAGATTGTGATAGGCGTTCCCCGGGGGATTTCTTATCGTTTTCATTTTTCAACCGCGAGAGGATTTCCGTAAGATACCGCGCCCTATCTTGTTTCGTCGGCCGCCACATCGTCGTCAGCTGGCGCAGGGCTTTGTCATCCCCCGCCCTTTCATAATTCTGGATGTCTTCCTCAATCAGTTTCCACTCCATGGCCTCCATGTGGTTATAGCCCAGGAGCGCCTTCTTCAGTTCAAACCGGGCATTGGCGGCCATGTAATCGGAAGAAATGTCTTTGGCAAAGAAGATGTGGACTTTGCCATCCGCCGTCCTGTGCCAATATGCGGATCGGCCTTTGATCTGGGAGCGGTCTATAGCGTGGAATTCTACGTTCTCTTTGGATAGATCAAGACCCAATTTTGCCGCCTCCTTCTCAACCACTTTCTGCGCATCCTTCCGCGCGGTCCCCAGGGCCTGCTGGCTTGGATGGCTCAAGAGCTGGTTAATATCCAGCAATTCCTGATCTTTGCCCGCACCCTTGTGGAACCCTCCGCGTTCCATTGGCACCACGTACACGCTGTCGAATGCATAGCTAGGTGTATGACTGAAAGTGTGCGACGTGCTGAGCTTCATCTCCTGATAATTCTTCGCGCTAATCACCCGCTGAATTTCTGAACGATTGGAATGAATTGTTGTAGCCTTGGGAATAAGAACCCCCTCACACCCCAATTCCTTTGCCAATTCTTGCGCGTAGGCGATAAGAGCATCATACACGGCATCCGCCGCAACCCAAGACAGCAGACTCGAACTGGGATTTATTCCCGGCAACGTCAGATATTTTTTCCCGTTCTCTTCGATAATGAGAACATGCATGCCGCCACGCGCAATTTTCTTCTCATCCTGGATGATCAGGTTCATGAAATTCGGGTTATTCCATAGCTTATCGTCCACAGCAACGCAAACGCCCATGTTCAAACCTGCCGCAGCATGCGCCTTGCGCTTGGATAGCATAAAATTTAAGTTGACTTGACCATCCCCACCCACAAATTCATATTTGGCCGACACTTCTCCTTGCATTGATTTGTAGTCACTGCCCTGAAGTATTTGCGTAATCAACTGACTCTCTTTTCCTTCTTGAACTTTAATGTTCAGACCCTCCAACAACGCAGTAATGCCTTCTACATTGTTCGCTGTCTGAAGCCCCTGCCAGACTGCCTCAAAAGCTTCTGTATCTCCCAATTGCAGCGCTCGTTCCACGGCAGCCTTCCTCGCCGGCTGATCCTTCACATTCGTGAGAATTTGGAAAATGTTTTGCGCCTTTTTCTTTGGGTTATCGATGCGTGTTTGCATCATCTGATCCATTATTGCTTGATACTTCTCCGGATTCTTCTTTTTGAACTGATCTATGCACTCCGCCACCAAAAGCCCCAACGTATCTCCAACGAATTGCTTGAAATTCATGATATCTTGCATGGTCCCTAAAGATTCAGGGAGGGATTGTCCGCGGGATTGCCTAAAATATCTGTAAAGCTCCTTGATCAAACTCTCTCGGTTATCCTTCAGCGACCTCTTGCTCCAATTCTCTAATAGATTCGCGCCCACGACGGCTATGTCTTCCTCATTCAATGTTTGCTTTTCATCTTTATGCACGGATGTCACGGCGCTTAAGATCGCATTCCACGGTGTATGGTCTAGCGGCTGGGTTACGTCCTTTAGGCGATAGCTGCCCGAGGCAACGGGATACGATTTTTGGCGAAGCCCTGAAGAAACGCGTTGGGTATCTGCCTGCCGATCCTCACGCCGGGCGTAGAGATTGTAATGTTGATCTCTCTGCGTGGTTACTTCAGGCGGAAACTTGTAAAATAAGAGTGCGGCAAACAAGGGATCCTTTTCTACATCCGTACAATCACCTTCATCAATCTTTTCTGCGATGCGATCGCATCGCTCCGTGAGTTCAAGGGCAGCAGCAGGGTTTTCCTTGTAGGCCTGATATATTTCCACAATAGGGTAAGATATTTCATGAAAGAATTTCTTCATTGTCTCCTGCTCGGCGGAAAAATCTTTGATAATCCCGTTCTGGACACCGGGAACGATAAAATTGGCAAGCATATCGTATGCGGCTATCCCATGTTCCTGGATAAAAGCTAATAGAGACTTTAAATCCTGATCTGATTTGATCGCGCCCAAGTCGTAGAGTTTTCTTATCTCATTGAGGCATAGAAAAGCCCCGACCGTTTGCTTGTAAATGATGGGCTTGACGAAGTTGCTCCACGATGACGGAAATGCTTTCATTAATGGTTCTAGCTTCTTCAACGCTGCACTCGTGTTTTTCTCTGCGCCCTTGCAAACTTGTAGAACTTCGTTGATTTCTATA
>CAZOWS010000347.1:0-3830 GCA_964583365.1 uncultured Actinomycetota bacterium | reverse complement strand
TGTTCTTGCGTGCGCAACAACTCTTTCTTTGCATCGGTTACTTTACGTTTAAGCTGTTGATTGAATTTCTTAATCTGAGAATGCACTTCCGCATTTTCTATCGCGATGGCTGCTTGATTAGCAAATGTCACGAGTCGCTTGACGGTCTCTTCGTCTATGGCTTTCCCGGTGTAGAGATTGTCGGCTGCGACAACACCCTTCACCTTACTATTTCTAGCTATGAGGGGGGCGGTGGCAAAAGCCTTCGTGTGGAACATTTGTACCAAGGCCGGATTTACTCTCGGGTCACTTAATGCATCGGAAACGACAAAAGGTTTTTTGTCCAATACCGCGCGAGCCGCCACGCTGTTGTTCCGATCCAGAGGCAGCACGAGATCGTGCATAGGTTTTTTCTGCAGGCCCACGGACATTTTTAAAACAAGATTTTTTCCGTTTTTATCCAGCATGTACAGACGGGCCCTGTCGAACCCAACGCTTTTAGTGACGCCTTCCAAAATCTGATGAAGAATTCTCTTTAAGTTTAATGTCTGCATAGAGCGAGAAATCTCGTATAAAGCCTCTAATTCGCGGAGGCGTTTGGAGGGGAGAGAAAGATGTTGCGTGGGTGATTTGATGCGCGCGCCCATTTGTCTTCCTATTATAGCAGTCTGATAGGTTACGGTCATTGCGGGATTTCACTTGACAGAGGCTTGGGCTTAGGCGTATACTTAAGCTAAAGGACGGCAAGTACATAGATGCCTTCCTGGTCAATAAAAAAAGGGGGTGATTCATATGTTATGGGAGACCATATTGTTAGGGATGGCACTGATGGTGGCTCCCGTGTTCGCAAAATATGCAGGATACGAGCTCAAGAAACTACCCTATGATTTAGTGGGGTTGGCGGGGTTGTTTTTCCTGATGGCGGCGGCGTTTTCGCAGGGATTTTGGACTACGACGACGTTTTTTGGTGGGTTTTTCGCCCACCTAGCCTTCTGGATGACGACTTTTAGCTATTTCTTGGGAGGAGCGTCCCTGTTGTTTGGGACGCTGCTAGCAGGTTTGGATGCATTGCGCGAAACACTGGCCCATACCGTGTAAGTGCTGTATTAAACAAGAGAAGCATAAGAAAAGCGCCTCGAGGTGGGCGCTTTTCGCTTTTTTGGTTTGGTGGGTCATAAAGCTTCTCCGACATCATAGACATGTGGTAAACTACCGCTACGTTAGCAAGCATGATAAAAGTCAGCGAACATAAAGCGCATTATTCGTTTCCTTCTTCGCGTAAAATCTACGTGGGCGGTAAAATTCATCCTGAGTTGCGCGTGCCTATGAGGGAAATCGCGCAGACTTCGCCCGCAGAAAATCCGCCGATTCCTGTTTACGATACCACGGGGCCGTATACGGATCCTAATGTTTCTTTGGATGTGCGCAAGGGTTTGCCTGCCCTGCGAGAGGCTTGGATAAAGGAACGCAGGGATTCGGAAGAATTGCCTGAGATTACTTCGAACTACGGAAAGAAGCGTCTCGCGGATGCGGCGTTGGATAGTCTTCGATTTCAATCGCAGCGCAAACCGTTGCGGGCAAAATCCGGTCGCAATGTTTCCCAGATGCATTACGCGCGCAAAGGTATCATCACGCAGGAAATGGAATTCATCGCGATTCGCGAGAGTTTGCTCGCCGACCAAATACGGGATAAGGGTCTACAGTTTCAGCATCCGGGCAATAGTTTTGGTGCCGCGATTCCGGCGCGTATTACGCCCGAATTTGTGCGGGATGAAATCGCTCGCGGTCGGGCCATTATTCCGGCCAATATCAATCATCTCGAATTGGAGCCGGTCATTATCGGTCGCAATTTTCTGGTCAAGATCAACGCCAATATTGGCAACAGCGCCGTGGCTTCTTCTATCGAAGAAGAAGTGGAGAAAATGGTCTGGGCCACGCGCTGGGGCGCGGATACGGTCATGGATTTATCCACGGGGAAAAATATTCACGAGACGCGCGAATGGATTTTGCGCAATTCGGCCGTGCCGATCGGCACGGTACCTATTTATCAAGCATTGGAAAAAGTCAATGGCAAGGCCGAGGATCTCACCTGGGAAATTTATCGCGACACGTTGATCGAACAGGCCGAGCAGGGCGTGGATTATTTTACGATTCATGCGGGCGTGCGGTTGCGTTACGTGCCGCTTACGGCCAAGCGCGTGACGGGTATTGTCTCGCGCGGCGGTTCCATTCACGCCAAATGGTGTCTCGCGCATCATGAAGAAAATTTTACCTACACGCATTTTGAAGAAATTTGTGAAATCATGAAGGCCTACGACGTGAGCTTTTCTCTCGGCGATGGCTTGCGACCCGGCAGTTGCGCCGATGCCAACGACGAGGCGCAATTCGCGGAGCTGGAGACGCTCGGGGAATTGACAAAGACAGCTTGGAAGCACGACGTGCAAACAATGATCGAAGGTCCCGGCCATGTTCCGATGCAAATGATTCAGGTCAACATGGAGAAGCAATTGAAAGAGTGCGGTGAAGCGCCATTCTACACGCTGGGGCCGTTGACGACGGACATTGCACCCGGCTACGATCACATCACGTCAGGTATCGGCGCTGCGATGATAGGCTGGTACGGCTGCGCGATGCTTTGCTACGTTACGCCGAAAGAGCATTTGGGTTTGCCCGACAAGAACGACGTGAAAACCGGCGTGATCACGTATAAAATTTCCGCGCATGCGGCGGATTTGGCCAAAGGTCATCCGGGGGCGCAAATCCGGGACAATGCGCTTTCCAAGGCACGCTTTGATTTTCGATGGGAAGATCAGTTTAATCTCTCATTGGATCCCGAAACAGCGCGCGCGTTTCATGATCAGACACTTGGACAGGACTCGGCCAAGGTAGCCCATTTCTGCTCCATGTGCGGACCGCATTTCTGCAGCATGAAAATCACGCAGGACGTGCGCGACTACGCGGCTAAAATGCAAGTCGAAGAAAAAGAAGCCCTCCAAAGCGGCATGCAGGAAAAATCCAAAGAATTCGCCGAAACCGGCTATCAGATTTACCAGAAGATCTAGTTTTTACCTCTCTCTCGCCGCCATGATAAGTGGCATCCAATTTGCTTCAGTATTGCTATTGATCCATCCGTCGTTGCTCTTTGACTTTCAGATAAAGGCAAACTCGTCGTAAGGCGGGGGCGCAAAGCTATGGGTCCCATGTCATCCTGAGCCAGAAGAGCGAAGGATCTTTTTAAGGCAGAGAGAGATTCTTCAATTCGTTCAGAATGACAGCAAGGACCGCCAGGCTGCCGAAAATTTAGTATTGCCTGAAACTGGCGTTTCTTTCTACCTGTTTCGGCGATAGGCCTTTCATGGCGCGCGTTTCTCTCCTGAAACTGTTTTTGGGCGCGCCGTGAAAGGCTTTTTTTTTGACAACTTCACATGGGGTAGGGGTTTGGAGCTCTTGCCCCCTTGACAAAAGTGAAAAATTAATGTAGAATGAAATAGAGGTTGACGGAGACTATGCTTATTACTTGTGGTGACCTAGGAAGGCCAAAGTACGCTCTCTTCAGGAAAGCGGTAAGCGCTTTTACTGCTTTCGCTTTTCTGCTTTCTAATGCCCTTTTTTCCAATACGCTGCTACTCCGTTCCGCCCATGCCGAAGAAAATGAATCGTATCTCAGCAATCGTAAGAACGACTCCGATGCGCGCTCTGGACGTTTTAGTCCTGCGGCTGCAGCATTGCATCGACCGCCGGATGTGGCAAAACAGGGCGATTTCTTAAAAGATATTTCTCGTCTGAATCGCCTTGCTAGAGAGGTGGATAGCCAAGGGCAGAACGCGGACCGCGTCCAACAGGAGAACAGG
>CAZOWS010000346.1:0-3486 GCA_964583365.1 uncultured Actinomycetota bacterium | reverse complement strand
TGCAAGATAATCAGTATGGCCTTCGAAGCGGTACCCGGCCTTGTGCATGGCCTCCTTAGAAATGGGCGCCGTCACCATTGCGTCGGCGCGCTGCGCCATCGCCATCTCGGCCGCATAGCGCACGCATGCCATAGCCGTGGCACCCCAGCGTTTGTCGAGCACACCCATACGAACGAGTTTGGGATTCACGCGCGTGAGAGACCGAATATACACGCCGGGTGAAAACGTGGCCAGATTGCTGCGTCCGTCCCAGGGCTTCGGTCGGCGTGCAATTTTTAATTTCTGGCATGTCGCCTCGAGAATGCGCTCGTCCCCGACAACAACATAAATCGCTCGCTCCGACGGTTGCTTTTTCAGCAAAGCCTTGGCAACAATCTCCGGTCCAATGCCCGCAAAATCGCCCATGGTAACCGCAACAACAGGAATCCCTTTTCGTGGTGCCATCTAGTTCACCTTCTTCAATTTTTTTAGCTTCTCTTGCAAATCGTTGATCTGGCGCTCCAAATCTTTACTCGCACCCTTGCGCAGTCGAAGCTTCATGTCCACCACAGCCCCCTCAGCGCAACCCGCCGGCAATGCGGCCGCAGGAATCTCCCACTCATTGCCCTCTTCATCCACCAACACAGCCCTGCCTGAAACAACCCTATCGAGCGTCACCAATGGCATAGGAGTCTCCCAATCTCATCATTAATATGGCCCCCGCTGCCCCGACCACGGCGCATGAGCCAAACGCTATTCCGACCGATCCCCAAGAAAGCAACACGCCCACCAAAATACTCGACAACACATCGCCGCAACCATTCAATGTCGCGAGCACGCCATATCCCGTGCCCTTGATGTGGCTTGGCAGCAAGTCGCCCGCCACCGCGCGTTCCAATGTATCCTCGACCGCCATGCCAAGACCGCCCAAAGCGAATATCAACGCAAGCACTCCCAGGTTCCCGCGCGCAAAAATCAACGCCACGAACATCGCGCACATCACCAAATATCCGGCCGCAAGAACTTTGTATTTTCCCACGCGATCCGCGAATCTTCCGACAGGATACGATGCGGCTGCGTACACGGCATTGTGCAGGACGTAGAGCAATATTGCGAAACTCCCTGCCTTCGCCATTCCATATATCGGCGCCAGCAACAACCCGGCCCAAAAAATTAAAATCGTATGCGAAAAATCCCCGAGACCAAAAAGCGTAACCGCAACCAAAAATCTTTTGTACTCGGGTGAAAAGGAACGCATGCCGCCCCACAGCGAAAAAGACCTTGCCGAGACTGGCTTGCGTTCGCGCACGAGCAAGAAAAAACAAAGCACCGCGAGTCCCGCAGGAATCCACGTCCATGCGAAGAGTTGTCTCATCCCTATTTTTGAGACAAAAAAATACGCGGCCAACGGAGCCAGCACAGCCCCCATCGTATCCATAGCGCGCTCGAAACCGAACGCGCGTCCCGAAACATCGTTACCCACCGCGTCGTGAAAAAGCGCGTCACGAATCGGGGAACGCAATCCGCGTCCGGCCCAACCTGCAGCACGTACCGCAAGCGCCTGTGGCCATGCGGTCACCAGGCAATACAATCCCTGACAAACCCCCGTTAAAGCATACCCTGCCAACGCGAGCGACTTTCTCTTTCCGATACGATCGCTTATCCACCCACCGAACAGCTTTCCCGCATTGGCCAAACCGTCCGCAAGGCCTTCCATCAAACCAACCGCATACGCGGGAGCACCCATCGAGGCTAGAAACACAGGCATCAGGGTCGTGGCAACTTCATGGGCGAGATCGCTGAAAAAGCTGGTGAGACCAAAACCGAATACTTCGGTGGTGAGCCATTGCTTGGACTTGCTCAAGAATTTCTCTTGAAGGTGTTGAACTCTGCCGCCCGCGGTAACACGCGAGCCTCTATCTCGCGCATTGCATAGGGACTCAAGGGTTGAAAATCTGCCGCCGCGCGCGCGTTGGCGTCCACTTCAGCCGGTGAAGAACATCCCACGATGATAGTGCTGACGTCCTGGCCGAGAGCGTACGTGATGGCTTGTTGCGCGGTGAGCAGTCCACCAAAAAGCTCGCCTTGCTCCATCACTTTCATGCCGATCACGGCCATGCCGCGTTTTCGAGCGACCGGAACAACTTGCTCTATAAAGGAAAGCCGGGCTTTGTCCGCAGCATTCACGGGCAAGAGCACGCTGTCAAACGCGTATCGCTCCATCGCAGCCAACAGAATCGCAGGGTCCGTATGCCCGGTGATGCCTGCAAATCGTATTTTCCCCTGGCGCTTGGCAATCTCTACGGCCTCTATCGCTCCACCGGATCCAAAAATCTCATCGATGTCGTCTTGGCTGCGCAGATCATGCAATTGCCACAAATCCAGCCTATCCGTCTTAAGCCTTCGCAGGCTGTTGTCGAGTAATTGCAAACTCGCATCTTTGCCGCGTTCATGATTCTTGGATGCAAGAAATATTTTATCGCGAAGTTTTCCAAGCGTGGCGCCGTAATAATCCTGGCTCTGTTGATAGGCGGGAGCAGTGTCAAAATAATTGACACCCAGATCCAGCGCGCGTTCAATGACGGCTTGGGCCTCGCGCATGCGTCCCGTAGACCGCAAAACACCCTCGCCACCGAGCGAAAAAAGACATGCCTGAAAACCGGTGCTGCCGAGCGATCTTTTGGGGAGAACCAAGACTGGCGCAGCAGAATCAGAAGCGAGGGCTAAACTAGGAAGAGAAGAATTCCTCAAACTTGCCAGCGTGATTCCCGCTGCAAGAAATTTGCGAAGAAATGAGCGCCGGTCCATGCGTTCAGTCCAAAATCTTGACGAAGGCCTTTTTCTTCAGATCTTCCACTGTTTGCTTGCGCATACTCTCCGTCCTTTGCTGAAACAACTCCTGTTCGATTTGCTTTTGCACTTCGATCAAAGGAATCGCGCGGGCATCGCGTCGAGCCTTTGCCAAGACAAGGTGATAGCCGATCGCCGACTTGATGATTTCGCTGGTCTCGCCTACCTTCAGTCGGAATGCGACATCCTCGATTTCCTTCAACACCTTGCCGCGATAAAAAAAGCCCATGTCCCCGCCTTTGTCGGCATCGGGACCCTCCGAATATTTCTTGGCCACCGATTCAAAATCCTCACCCTTTTTCAATTCCTCTTGGGCCTTCTTGATTTTCTCAAACGCGCTGTCTGCGGCCTCGGCAGAGCCTTCGGGGGGTGGCTCGGACTTCTTCACCATGATATGCAGAGCCTGGACCATTTCCTCTTCGCGGAACTTGTCCAAATTTTTCTTATAAAACTCCCCCACTTCGCCGGGCCCCACCACCGCCCGCGCGGCCAAATCACGCTGCACGAACGCGCGAATCAAATACTGCTCCTCCACGTTTTTCCGCAACTGATCCACGCTCAAACCTTCGGCGGCCATCACGCGCTCGAATTCATCCACGCTGGGAAAACGCGCCTTGATCTTGTCGATATGCTCGGTGATTTCCTTGGGATTTACTT
>CAZOWS010000345.1:0-2989 GCA_964583365.1 uncultured Actinomycetota bacterium | reverse complement strand
CGCCTTGCCCGCGAATTCCAAAAGCGTGTTCATGTCGCGCGTAGATAAATTGTTCTTTTGCGCTATGTCTTGCATTTGGGACGCTGAGATTTCAACGGTTGTGCTTCTTGTGGTGGTGGTTGCCGGTATCGTGAGAATGGTTGTGGGGCTGTTATCTTGAATAGGAGTTGCAGTCAACGCTGCAACCGTCGCAGTCGCCGCGCGTGCTGGTGTTGATGCCGATGCCGCGCTGACAACGAGTACAGGCAATGGTTGGGCATCTTAGCATGCGGCTATAGTACACCATTACATCGCACACTCAACTTCTGTGCTGGGTCGCAATGCCCCGCTCTCCAACGGATAGATATTCGAGGCCTTCTCGATGTAGGTGAGTATCATGTCCAGCAGCTCGACGTCTACTGTGCCATCATGCTCTCGGTAGTACTCCAGCAGGTCCTTAAAGCCCAGAGTATCAATGCCATTGTGGTTCTTGCCATCCATGATCTCGATGAAGGCCTGCCGATCAAAGGAATTCAATTTGGAAATGCGCTCCAAAGATTGCAATATTCGCCGCGCCAACGCGGCTACATTTTCCTTGGGATTGACAGCGAAATTATCTAACTCCTGCTGAAGCACTTCCGCGGCCAACACGCCAGAGGTAAATGCAGCGATACTCTCGCGAATCGAGCCCGCCTCCACGTCCGTGCGCGCGAGGCTCGGCAATGCGCGCGCGGACACGATATTCAGGCTCAACACACGGTTGGGCAATTTATCCCAACGCAACTCCAGAGACTTTTCGCGTCCCTGTGTCACGTGAATACCCAGGCCTTCGCATTGCCGCAGAAACACCGCCCAGTGGGCTTTAAAATCCGCGTTATAAGAAAACTCGGGATTCACCCCGATAGGCGATCCCTTGGTCTTGAAATGCACCAGGTGGCGGGACAGCTCGTCCGCATACGGTAATTTGTTTTTATGGTCCTTATAATATCGGAGCATGTCGGTGCGATGGACTTTGGCCAGCAGCTCCGGATCGGCCTCCAGATAAAAGAGAGCTGCCTTGATGGCGTTGTCGGCCAGGAGTATTCTCTGATCGCAGTTCCACACTTCCACCTCTTTATTCTTTACCCCCTTCCGTATTATATGATCGTTCATGTTCTTGAAATTAGTCTTTTGCGGAGGGCCCAAACCCTGCAAGTATTTTGTGGCCCTCTGGAGCAAATCAGCTGCCTTCGCGCGCTGCTCTTTCAAGCCCAGTATTTCAAGATTTAGGCTATAGATCTCCATCTTCGCCTGCGTCAGATAGATGGTCCCGCTGACCTGCCCGATTTGAAGCTCAATGTTTTTTTGAGTTTTCTCCAATCGGTCCCATTGGTCGTACAATCCCTTGTTCATGTCTTGCACCTCAGCGCGGGGCAAGAGATCATCAGCCACAGCCCAGGGCAGGGGCCTGGCTCGCAACTCAGCCATGATGCGCTGCAATCTCTCCTGCCGCTTTCTCTGCGCATCCTTATCGCGATATTCACGTCCCAAATATCGGCGCAAAATGTCTCTGATATTCGCAATGTCTCTTTGCGTTCTTGCTAGTTCTTGTTGCAGAGCCTGCAACTTCGTGTTGCTAGTCTCCAGCATTTTTCGCAATTGCTCCTGCGGTAGCGCCAAATACTTGTCCTCCGGGTTTTCGGTAGTCACGGAGCACACCATAAATGGAAGGTGAAGCTTTTGGTCCACGCCAAAGATGGCATCCCACGCCATCCCTACGCCCAGGACCGCGAACGTTGTCACCCAATTGGGGTATCGCGCCATAAGACTCAGACCCCTCACCTTCAGGGACAGCGTCATCAACCCCAGCTTATGGCCAAAACCCCCGTCATCCTCTTCGCGCCGCATCGCCTCCAACCGTTGCTGGGCTCCAAGCAATGACCCGATCAACCTGCCGCGCGCGCCAAAGTCCGTGACAATCTCCTGTTCCCCCAGCTCTTCCGACAGCAAAAACTCGCGCTTCAGATCCACCCACTCCGACATCGCCGAATCAAGCGACGCCAACTCGATTCCCTGCGCGCTTTCCAAACGAGCATTCTGTGCATCCATATCGAAGGAGATTTTCAGAAGAACCGAACGGACCTTAAACCGATAAAACAATTTTTGCCCAACGCGCTCTTCTCCTAACCAATCCAGCACGTCCCCCTGAAAAACTTCCCTGGCCAACTCAGCGACCGGCCGAACAAAGCTCTCGGAATGCAGATGATTTTTTTCTATGGCCCTAAGCAGCATCGTAAGCTTGAGCTCCAGAGAACCATCCAGGGGCGCACCCGAAGACAACATGGATTCAGGAGACAAGTGCTGAGGCGCAGCCGTGCCCGCGATCAAGGGCTCAAAACCCCCAACACAGAACCAGAAAGCCACACGCATGCAAAACCAACGAGACTTCAAGATGGCCATAAGAACCCTCTTAAGTTACCTTCGTATAACAGTTTAATTATAGACTACGAATCGCGATTTGTCAATGGCTCGGAGGAAAAAATCGGGAATTTGGGACAGACGTGTGTCCCTCATTTGCACACACCCAGGCAGACGCCATTAAGCTTGGACGAGAGGTTAAAAAGCGCATGTGGAAAAATCATTACAAACACATTGCCAAATAATGGAGCTAGTCGTTGACACTAATGTCTTGTTTGCAGAATTCCAGGGACAGATCACTTAATTCAGCCTCAGGGTGTGGGAATTTAGGTTTACGGTGTGTGTCCCTCGATCTCCCGCGAATTGAGGATTCGGACTTTGCTGACGGTGAACTCAAGAGGGTCAGCTATGCGCGTCCAATGTTTCTCTCCTTGTTGCTGTCGTTGGCGCTCTCCGGAAGGATGCGCACCAAAGCGTAGTATCATCTGTCGTTGAAATCTTAAGTTCCGGGGATGTGAAGGAAGAATTCCAGGGTGTGGGAATTTAGGTTTACGGTGTGTGTCCCTCGATCTCCCTGTTACGCCTTCACTGCAGCCATCTGTTCTTGTATGAA
>CAZOWS010000344.1:0-3288 GCA_964583365.1 uncultured Actinomycetota bacterium | reverse complement strand
CTAAAAATATTCCGACGGCATTGTGTTTTGACGTGATCATGCATGAGGAGACACCCTCGAATTACTTTTCCGAGCAAGGCGTCTGGAAGCGTTGGAGAAAAGGTGATGCGCAGGGTCTCGTGGAAAATGTTCCGGCTGTCGGATTTTCGTTCTACAGCGTGGCCTTGGCGGACACGTTGCTACGAAACAGCGGCTTCTACAGTCTCGTAGGTTTTGTCTTTAGCCTGACGGGCCTGGATTATAAATCTCAAGTATTCATCCCTGCGATGGCGGCACTTGGCACGTTTTTGATCGGAGGCGCTGCAGGCGTCACGGCAACCGTGGCGGGCTTCACCATTAGCGGCGCTGCTGCAGCGGCAATATCCATGGCGTCGGTTATTTTTATTATCAATTCCGCCGTGCGAGTGACCGAAGGAATACTAGGGAAAATAGTTCCCGACATGCATTTAGGATTTGCGATGAAAATCATTTATAGCTTCGGTGGATTTGTCACGTTGTACACGTTGGGCGCCACGATGCCAACGGCCCTTTTGATGGTGGCTGCTGGCGCCTTGGTCTTGAACGCGATGCTCTTCATCAGTTGGAACATGGCCTGGCATTATGGACGCGACATGGCGCGCCGCACGGGGAGGATAGCGACAGGTATTGCTGGTGGAGTGGCCAGTGCTATGGGTACGCAGGCCTTCATTCACTCAGCTCTGTACGCTAAAATCGCGCTGTCCGCTAAAATCGGTGGTGTCACCGCCGGAGCAGCGGCCGTCAGCCCCTTGGTAACAATAGGCATGGGCGCCTTGGGCCTTGTTGGCACGTTTCTTCTTGTGCCCATCCTGCTGGCTAAACACGGCGAATGGCTGATCATCAAGGATCTATTGAAAAAAGTCGCGTTGGATTTCTCGCGTGAAATTGGCATGCCCGTGGGTGAACGCAAGCTGTTCAGTGGTATTTTGCGCGGCGTACTGGGTGACCCCGTGTTCTGGGTGTGGTTTCTCGTGGGGCTTTTCGTGCCGATGTTCCCCGGATATTTGGAAGCCTCCCATCCCGCGATTTCCAACTTGCTCGTCAATTTCGTGTTCGTGGGTATAGTTCTCATTACGAAATTTATTTACCCGACTCTCGAACACATCATCACGCGCATCAAAGCAGCGCCAGCCTTGAGTATTCTCAAACTCGCGGGCCAGACAGGTATTGGTTATCTCTTGATGACGTATTTTGCGCTGGGCGCGGCTTCGGCCACGCATACGTACATCCTGAGCGCGCTTGGCGTGGGTTTTGTCCCGGTTCTGTTTGGCGGCATTTCCTATTATGGTTTGGCTTATTTTATGCCGTTCGCAATCGCCTACATGTGGACGGCATTAGGCAGAGGAATCATTTGGGATGTGTGGCGCGGCTTGGTTGAAGTCCCTGAATCCACGGCCATACTTCTTCAAAACCTCCATGTCAATACGATGCTCGTGGGCACGGCATTCTACGAACATTTTAAAGGCAAGTCTGCGCCGTGGATATCGATGGCGGGTTCTGCCGTGGGTGTAGGGACATTGATCGCCGTGATGGTGAAGCTGGGACCGACCATGTCTCTGGGAGTTTTCCTCACAACGCTCGGCGGCTTGAATTTGCTCGAGGCCGTGCGTTCCTTCAAGGCGAGTCCCATCACGGTCTTGTCCTGGGCGCTCGGCGGCCCCCTGCTCACATGGTTGACAGGTATTAGCACGCTCAACGCGTTCGAAGCAATTTTCTTGCGTGGCCTGCCGCTCGCGGTACTCGGTTTGAGCGTGACAAGTCTGTTGGCCTTAAGCGGAATCCCCATTGCTTCGACGGCAGCCTTGGAAGTTATTACGTATGCGCTGCATCCGTTCCTAGGCCCGACGCTGCTTGCCATTACGATGAATCCGATGTTCATAATCGCCGCGGGAACAGCATCTGTGGCGGCTATCTTTTCCTGGTATTGGGGTGGGGCGAGAGAATATGTTGGTGAGAGGACATCTTCCGATAAATACGTTCATATTCCCGCCAATGTGGAGAATTCTATACGCGCTTTGGAAGGTATACGCGGCGCGCGCATGACCGCGCAAATTACAGCGATCATGGCAGACATAAAGAACCGGGGCACGGGCATTCTGGATCGCATTCTTGTGCTCTCCCATTTTATCAATGAAGGCCGGTATGTGCGCGACGTGAGGAGATTGTTGTTGCTGGTCCGTGAAGCGGATATGGACGATAACAGCGTGGACAAATATGGTCATGCTTTGGGATGGGAACGCATGGAACCGAATTACAAAATCGAGATGTTGCTGAAAATTAATAATTCCCAAGAGTGGATAGACATGATGTTGGAATTGGGGGTTATCAGCCCCTACGATGCCGCATGGCGCGATTTAAGGGTTTGGATGGCCGAGAATCGCTATGCTACAGGGCTGGAAAGGCGTGCCGAGGTGGACAGAATCACAGCCCTCCGGAATATCACGGATATTACGGATGCGGCTCGATTGGATCGCGCCAGCGTGAAACGCGGTCATTACATTTCCTACAAGGCTGTGAATGCGGTGGTCGAAGCCCTCGACAGGGATGAGGCGCATCTGAATAATCTCTTGGCCCGCGATCCTGCGGATTTTGACACCTACATGCGGGAATTACGCGCGCGTATCATACTCGAACAAAGGCTTGTTCCAGGCAATCCCTTGGATGATGAAGTGATCACCCAATTAGACGGTGCGTTGAGCCATGCCGGGCGAACATTTGTCTCGCCCACGGGGCTGCCGTCGCTCGTGCGCATGAAGCGGACAGAAGAAAAACCCTATCAGGTACTCGGGACAGCTCGGTGGGATGGAGAAAACTTTTCGGCTATCTTGGGTATAGATGGTGTGGATTTTATATCCATGTGGGAGGAATTTCAGCGGAAGCAGTCGATAGTTCAAGGTGTGAATCCTTCAGAAAGATTGAGTCGCATATGGCGTTCCATGATCGTTTACTATCCAGAGCTGCGCAATCAACCCATGGATTTCTGCATTATGACAGGCAATGACAAGTTAGCGCATGTGGACGTACGAGAGAACATAGTGCACGTAGACTTGGAAGCATTTTTGTCAGAAGGTGTCTTGGAGAGCACGTTGAAGCACGAACTTGGCCATTTATCACGAGCAAAGATGCAGGCGTATTTCGCAAAAAAGCATGACATGCCGCCACCGGCGGAGATGTTGAGCGAAGCAGATATTCAAGCATTGAGTTCTGAACAGAGAAGGATGATTGCCAAGCACAATGCTCTGGAAGACATCTACGAAGGCACTTTAGAAG